>CASEHF010000006.1 GCA_949287685.1 uncultured Christensenella sp.
TAAAGGTGTAAGCAGTACCACTCTGGGCTTTTGTCTTTCCATCGGTTAAAGCAGCCGATTCCGTTGTCTTGCAGCTAGACCATGCAAATTTACCAGTTATAGTTGCGCCGTTTCCCCAAGCCAAACCTGATTTTGGGGTCAATGTGAATTGCCCAGACCAGTTATAATAAACTGTTTGTCCACTGGGTTTCGCTGCCAATGTGGAAGTTGCTATCGAAGCCGAACTAACATAGGTATTATCATAGTATATATAAATTTTACAGTTACTTTTATACCCACCGCTAGATGATGTACCTGTAACATTTGCGCTACTTACGGATGCTTCAGCAGCCTCGACAGGCTCGGTGCTATATGGAGAGTATGCAAAACCACAAACAGCGGCGATTAGGAGGGCTACACTTAAAATCGCGCTGAGCATTATTACCGAACTGCGTGAAATTTTAGACATATTAAACACCTCCTATTTTTGATTTTTTACTTATTTTCTTATTCATTTTTATTGATTCTTTAACCTATAGAATATCAGCGCCGTGGGTGGGGTCGTTTAGGTTGTCGTTAGCGCTGGAATTCGTTTCTTTTGGCTCGAAAACAGCGGTAACCACTTTGTCCTTTACCAAAGTATACGGTATATCCGCAACGCTATTATACCCTTCGAGAATCTCGCCATCAACTTGCCAGCCTGCGAAGTTGTACCCGCTGTATGCGACCGCAACGAAGTGAATCGACTCGTTATCGGTGGCATTGTAGTCAAAACCGACCATACGCGCCTCGCCGCCGAGTTCGGCAGTGACCACGGTGCCACTCACCCCGACACTACCGCCGCTACTGCTGGGCGGAATGCGGTAGTTAGGCTTTGAATTAATCAGTGAGAACACGACATTCGTATCGCCGTAGATTCTATCGAATTTGAGCAAGAAAATATTTGTGCTATCTTTTGCGACATAAGTTACGGTCTCCGCAGCAGCCACGCCGTACACTTCAGCCTTGTAGTAGTCTATCACGACACTAACATCGTTGAAAATCATTGCGTAGACATAACTACCAGCCACTGGAGTCACGAGAATATTATACAGTCCCTCATCATCGATATAGACATCGACCGTACCCTGCCCTGGAGACTGAATAGATGCGTTTACATTGTATTCAAGACCGAGTTCGTAGTCCAGTTGTACTGAGTGTGGTCCGATAGTAATATTTTCAAGAGAAATTGTAAGGCTGTTACCTTCTTTTGAATAAGTATAGTTAATTGTCCCATTACTAACCGCTACACTACCAGTGCAGTAACTTCCTTTAAAAGTAGTCTTTATTCCATCAATATACATTGTAAAGTTTTGGTCATTTGTAAAATTTGCTACGATTTGCGCAGAGAATGAAGAGAAATAATGTTCACGAGTTTGTGTAGTATCCTGCTCGCTGATAGTTAATGAAGACTTGTTAGAAGTAACCGACCACAATGTTGCATAAGTACCAGTAACATTAGTGTTGTTTTTAAGGACATTTATGATTACGATTACCTGGTTATTGTTGCGATAACACTTGAAATCACAGTTTCCATTGCTAGTAAATGTCCCTGGATCAGTTAGCGGAATATCATTTACCGCAGTACCACCAACATTTAAAGTATTTATATAGTAATTAGTTTTAGCATCAAATGTATACCTCCACTGAGGATACCCATTTGCAGTCGTGGTGGCAACTGTTGCGGTACTGCTAGAGCCACTTGATATTGTAGCGGTAATAGTAGCAAAAGTGCCCGTTATAGTAAACCCCTTAGTCAAACTTTTGATAACTACAACAACTTTATTATTATTGTTGCGATAGCATTTATATTGGCAAGGTGTTATTGATGTAAAACTAGAGGGAGCACTACCTTCAATCGGAACAGCAATACCATCAATTGTAATTGTGGTAAAATAACTGCTATTGCTAGAAGTGTAAGTTATTGAAGATTCCGTACTCGCATTAATAGTATAATTTATACTCGATGTACTGACACTACCACCGCTACCACTTCCTGATGTGTTAGCTTTTACTTCATAATAAAAATTACTAGAAGAAGTGGTAATTTTGAACACCCAAACATTATAAGTTGTTCCAGTGGTTGAACCACGAAAACCCTGTTCTTGCCAACCAGTATTATAGGTAAACGTATTTCCACTCCTAGTAAATGTATAACTACTACCACTAGCACTAGCATTATAAGCAGCTGTTCGAGCAGTTGATAGAGAAGACTGCTGTAGCGAAGACCCTAAACGAGCAGTCAATGAGGAAGTGGAACGCCAAACATTTCCTATTTTTGGTGTTAAGGTCAATGAACCACTCCAATCAAAATAAGCAGAAGCTCTAGCACCATAATTACTTGTATAATCGCTATTAAAAGTAGGATAAGAAACAGAACAAGATTGAATATAAGTATCATCAACATATACGTAAATATACCAATATACAGTCTTATATGATGAATTATCTGGATTGCCATGAGCACTTCTACTAGCACTTATCTCCGCCGCCTCTACAGGCTCGCTACTATATAGAGAGTAGGCGAAATTACAAACCGCGCCAATCAGCACTGCAATTCCTAAAATCGCGCATATTAAAAAGGCTGCCCCACGCGTGATTTTTGTCATAATTTCCTCCTATTTTTACCGAATTTAGCCGCACCCTGCCCTTTTTATTTATTTAGTCAAGGCGTAAGTAATTATAAAGTACATATTGTGGCGAACACTACGCACTTTTAGGGCTAAGATAGTTAGGCACTACCCCACTTCCGCAAACGATAACGAGGGAGAGAAGTACCCTAGGTCAACTCAAGATTAGTATAGACTAAATTCGACAAAATAACCACATTTATCACGAATTAGTATATCATTTTTATTAAGTTTTAGTAAAGCAAATCGCGTGCCACACTGAAAAATTTTTATAAAAAAACAAGCAAAATGCTTGACTTGTGCTTGTTTTTTAACAGGTTTTTACTATTTTTATAAGTTTTTGATTTTTTTACTATACTATGTGGGCTGATAAGAGTACATTATGTTTTTTTAAAGCGGAATAGATCCTTCGTCTAAAGGCGCTGCGGGTCGACACTCAGGATGCCTTCCCGCTCGCGGGAAGTCTGGCGCGTGAATGACTACTACAATTAGAAAAGCATACTCTCGCGCCAGCCCAGTACTCTCTGCCACTTAAAGAGGAATGGATCCTTCGTCGAAAAGCGCTGCGGGTCGAGGCTCAGGATGACAATAATTTAATATTAGTGCTTCACTCGCGCCAGCCACACTCATCCACTTTTGTCGTATACTCGCCTAAACACCTCACTTTTCTCTACTATACAGTATATTAAGAGTACTTGTTCACTACCTATTACATTTATACCGGGTGTGTGCCTTCGCACTGCGGCTACGCACCGCATCTATTCCGCTTGAAAATACTCGAGGGGTTTTGTTTGACATTTAATTGACTTTTTAAATTAATTTTGATACATTAAAAAGAAAAGCGAGGCGAAGTATGGAAAATAAAAATTTAGTTGAAATCAATATTGAGGCGTTTAAGTGCGAAATGCGCACCTTTCCGTATGAAAAAATCACGGCGCCCGAAAAACTGGTCGCGGACTTAAACACCTTGAGTCCCGCCGACAAAAACAAAGCAGGGCTAGCACTTTACCTTGGGCACGGTATTCCGCGCGACCCCGAGCGTGCAAAACAGATTTGGTTGGACACAAACGATGCCGAGGCGAAGTTATATCTTTCGGTAGACAAGTTTTTAGAAAACGACTTAAACAAAGGAGTTATTTACCTTGCCGAGGCGAGCAAACTAGGTCTCCCCACCGCGCAACTAAGGTACGCGTACTGTCTAATTCTAGGTATTGGAGTTGAAGCAAATCTCGAAAACGCGTACAAGATTTTTAAGAAACTAGCGAATGAGCAAGTGCCATGTGCAGTGTATTTTTTAGGCGCTATGCATATGACCCGCGAGCAAACACTCGTAGAGTATGACCCCAAGCGTGCGCAAGAATTACTAGACTGGTCGGTTAGTCACGGGTGCAAATTTGCGCAATTTGAGCAAGGGGTGGTCGACCTCCGCAAAGCCAAGACCGATGCCGCGATTAAGCAGGCATATGGTCTAATCGCAGCCGCGGCGGAACAATACGAGCCACGGGCAATGTTTTACTACTCGCTTGCGCTTGCGCGCGGCGACCAAATTGAGAAAAATACCGTGTTGGCGCAAGAGTACCTTGATCGCTGTCTAGACCTAGGCTTTAGCCCCGCTGTTGATGCGGTGAAAGAAGCGGTGAAAAAATTATAAAGTATCACACAAAAAATGTGGATAAGTGGAAAACTTTGGTGGATAACTACCAAAAACAGCGCTTAAACTATCAATTTTTAGCCATTAAGTGACATAAAACGCAATTTGGAGGAAAAAAATGAAAGTAATTTTTGAAAAACTCACCCCTACCGCAAAAATACCCGAATACGCACACCCTACCGACTCTGGGCTCGACCTTTTTAGCGATGTAGATATAATCATTCCTGCGGGCGAGAG
This sequence comes from uncultured Christensenella sp., assembly GCA_949287685.1. Classification (GTDB taxonomy): domain Bacteria; phylum Bacillota; class Clostridia; order Christensenellales; family UBA1242; genus UBA7867. The sequence continues at coordinate 4,537 of CASEHF010000006.1, forward strand.
GCGGCTCGTTAGCACGGGTATACGCGCGTGCTTGCCCGAAAATACTGAGGGGCAGGTCCGTAGTAAAAGCGGATTGGCACTTAAATCGGGGCTAATGGTATTAAACAGCCCCGGCACAATCGACACAAACTATCGAGGTGAACTGCAAGTAATAATTTTTAACACGAGCGACACGGACTATGCCGTATCACGCGGGCAGAAAATTGCACAGTTGGTCATATGCCCTTTTTACACTTGCGCAGTCGAGGAAGGCACCGTTTCCGTAGACACCGACCGCAGCGCTGGCGGCTTTGGCTCAACAGGGGTTAAATAGTGGAATAGATTATTCGTTGCGTGGGCGGTGCGTAGCCGCAGTGCGTAGGCGCACGCCCGATAGATAAGTAAGGCTATTCGCTTTGCATAGTTGTCTACGGTTATTCTAGAATGTTTTAAGAGGAATAGATCCTTCGTCTAAAGGCTACGGGGGTCGGCACTCAGGATGACAATAATTTAATATTAGTACTACACACCGCACCAGCCACTATTCCTTTTGAACGCGTATAACTGCCTACACACCACACCGAATAATTTTATTCGCTTTTAAAACTTAAATAAATGATAAACAGCACCTTAAGAAGTTAGACACTTTGAGGTGCTGTTTATATCTTTTTCATTTTGATTAATATCTCATTTCTCGTTTCGCTTTAATTAATATTTCGTTTCTATTTTCATTTTAATAAATATTTTTATCTATAATATGGCAACTCAATTATTATATAAAGTGCTCAACTTCGTACTTAAAATCGCGCTCGACTTTCCTTAACTTTTTATATGGGTTATGCAAAAACTTTATCACTTCGGGCGGCAAAGCAGTACGCAATTTACGGACTGTTTCAAATAAAAGCAACCCATCGGTCCGCCCTAAGGCTGTATTAAAGTTCTTTATATTCTTAGCCGCATTTATAGCCGCTTTGGCATCTTGCTTGACAATTTTCCAAGCCTCATCAATAGACACGCCACAATCGCGCTCAAAGAAATCAAGTTCTGCATTTACTGCCATCATAGCGGCAGTGGCATCTTGCATTTCTTGCTGCCAATTCTGCATTGGCTCAACCAACTTCGAATACGCCTCATCTAATTTCACCACAAGGGGTTTTGGTAAAGTAAATTGCTTGCTCTGCTCTATGTGCGACCTTGCCAAAATTCTACGAGAATCAATTCGCAAAACAGTGGACCTTAGCATATTAGTGATTTCGCTAAACTCATCCATTGCTTCGACATGCTTGTTAATCTCCTCTAAAAAATACATTTTTCGGTGGTCATCCTGCAGCGATAAGAAAAATTCCAACTCAACCGCCTCATCAAGCGAAATCTCCCCCAAGGCGCGCAAAGAGCGGGTCACCTCGTTCATAACTGGGTAACCATAGCGGCGCATTACACGGTAAAACTCTGCAAGGCGCTCCCTAAAAACCTCACGATTGTGTGCCAAGATATAATCATATTCCTCTTGAGTTAACTCTCTCGAATCATCTCCCTCATCTTGATTTACCACATCATCAAGCATTGTCACATAAATGCCATCGCGCTTGAACACGCCCTTTTTAATCAACTCATCCTCAAGATTATTGAGTTGCCCATCCTTAGCAGGCTCACGCTTTTCGTTATCCACAACCTCAATAAAGACCTTATCCTCATCGTTAAAAAACAAATCATCCTCAATAGTGTAGTCCTCTAAGTCTTTATCAAATTCATCTTTAGCCATTTCCTACTCCTCAAATAGTTTTTAGCGATTATATCACAAAATTTCATCTTTTTCAATACCCCTTTGTAAAAGTATTACTGTATCAAAGCGATACTTTTTGTTCCCACATAATTTAATTTAAAAGCCATATTTAATTACACAACTCAAAACCAACAAAAAACTCGAAAAGCCGAAGTCTATTATTAATAAATCATACAAAAAACTGCATTTTTATTTAAAATAATCTAATTATTTCGCTATGCAGGGCATTTTTTATTTGACTATAAACATAATTTAGCATATAATAGTGAATGTAAATTCACTTTTGAATTACAGGGATGAAACATGGCACAGTGTAAAAAAGAAAATATTCGCGAGGCAATTCTTGCTGAATCGCTCAAATTGTTTGCCAAGAATGGTTTTGATGAGACCACGGTAAAAGACATTGCTGAGCGCTGCAATATCTCGACAGGAAATGTGTATAAATACTTTGAAAACAAAGCAGATATATACGAAAACCTGATTTCGGATGAGTTTTTAGAGCAGTTGTATGACAAACTGGCGCAGCGCACTATGTATATTACCGAGTTGCAAGTTGGCGAGCCTGATACGGAAATTATAAAATGGTTTGATGAGGAATTCTATCCGTTTATAATTAACAACGCGGACCGCTGTATAATTTTAAAAAACCACTACCTAGGGCACGATTATGATGAACGAATTGGCTACATAGTAAACAACTTGCTCGGTCATAAAAAGCGTGCTTTGTTTAGGCTAAATCGTGAAATACCTCCACATTTTTTGGACATTTCCGCAATGCTGATTGCCAGCAATGTGCAAATGTATGTCCAAGTGCTAGAAAAAGACAAGCCCGATTCAGAAAAAATTGAATTATTAAAACTAATCGACAGATACCACATTGCGGGTATTGAGGAAATATTTAAGGAGATTAAAAAATGAAATATCAAATTTTAGTAGACAGCAGTGCGGACATTATGCCCGACTATATAAAAAATGCCGAAATTGGCTTTAGCGTGATTCCTTTATCCATTTATGTCGGCGAAAAGGAGTTTGTGGACAACGCGGATCTAAATCCTATGGAAATGCTCCGCGAAATGCACGAAAGCAAAGAGCGCAGTCGATCTGCCTGCCCTAGCCCCGAGGCATGGGCGGCAAAATTTAAGGATGCTGATTACACCTTTTGTGTAACTATGACAAATCGCCTCTCAGGCACCTACAACTCCGCTTGTGTGGCGCGCGATATGGCAGAAAACAAGGAAAATATCCACATTTTCGACACCTTGGCAACCTCGGGCACGATGCAATTAGTCGTTGATAAAATTGTAGAACTAATCGAGTCAGGTGCAGAGTTTAGCGCCATTGTCCCCACAATTGAGGAATTTATCAAGTCGCGCAACTTGTTCTTTATACTACACCGCTTTGATAACCTAGTCGCTAATGGGCGTATGTCGAAGTTCGCGGGCTTTATGGCAAAAACTCTAATCATTCGCCCCGTTTGTACCGCCAGCCCCGAGGGCACAATTGATATGGTGAGCAAATCTATAGGAGCACTCGGCGCGTATAAAAAACTCGTAGAACTCGCCAGTGCGCGCTGCGAGGACTTCAAGGACCGTAAACTTGTCATCACTCACTGTGATAACCTCGAGGATGCCGAGAAAATACGCGATATGCTGCTCGCTGTCTACCCCTTTAAAGAGGTCGACATTCACGAAATGCGTGGGTTGTGCTCATACTACGCACTCGATAAAGGGCTAATCATTTGCTTCTAAAATAAAAATACAAAAAAAATCGCATTTTTTTGCGATTTTTTTTATTTTTTGCTATTATAAAAGGCCTTGTAGCCACGATATGCCTCGTAGATGTCCGCTTTGCTAGTGATTTCCCAAGGAGCGTGCATATTAAGTACTGGCACACCTGCATCAATTACATCCATACCGTATTTTGCCATAATGTAGGCTATTGTGCCACCACCGCCCTCATCTACCCTACCCATTTCGGTAGCCTGATAAACGACCTCCGCTTCATCCATAATAGCGCGAAGTACGCCAATAAACTCTGGGTTTGCATCATTCGAGCCAGATTTGCCAAATCTACCGTTATACTTATTAAAGCTCAAGCCTTTGCCAAAGTGCGCATCGGTCGTGATATTAAAGGGGGCTAAGTTGTTGGGGTCGACCGCAGCAGTGACATCACTAGACAACATTCTCGAGCGATTCAGCGCTCTGCGCAAAGAAAGTTCGCTATACTGCCCCGCGAGATTCATAAACTCCGCCAACACATTTTCGCAATACATGCTGCCCATACCAGTTGCGCCGACACTACCAATCTCCTCCTTGTCTACGAGCAGACACATAGTGCTAAACTCAGGCTTTTCGACCTCGAGCATTGCCATAAGTGATGCGTACGCGCACACTCGGTCATCCTGCCCATATCCCATAATCATACTCCGGTCCAGTCCAAAGTCGCGAGCGTGACCCGCTGGTACCATTTCAATTTCCGCGGAGAAAAAGTCCGCCTCCTCGATACCTTTCTCCTTTAAAATATTTAAGATAGTTGCCTTAACCTTATCTTTTTCTGCATTAGCATCAGGAATTGATGCCGCTAGTACATTCAAATCCTCGCCCTTGACCTCTTTATACTTATTCTCGGGGCGATTGTCTAAGTGTGGGAGCAGGTCAGAAATCCCAAGCACAGGGTCATCCGCGTTTTCGCCAATACTTAATTCAATAGACTTGCCATCCTTTTTAATCACTACACCGTGCATCGCTAATGGCAGTGCAGTCCATTGATACTTTTTAATTCCGCCATAATAATGAGTATCAAATAGGCAAAAACCCGTGCTTTCGTACGCGGGGGTCGCCTTTAAATCAATTCGTGGCGAGTCGATATGCGAGCCAATTATATTTATACCCGCCTCAATCGGCTGTTTACCCACGCAAAACAACACCATTGCCTTATTCATATTCACCGCATAAACCTTGTCGCCAGCGGATAATTTAGTATTAGTTTTTAACAAATCAGCAAGGCTCCGATACCCAGCAGCCTGTGCCTTTTTAATCGCAAACTTTATGCACTCGCGCTCAGTTTTGCAAGTGCTCAAAAATTCCTTGTATCCATCGCAAAATTTTTCTAACTCCTCTCGATTGTCTACATACTTTTTCCAAACATTATCCATAAGCCACCTCGAAAAAAATTTATTCATATTATATAGTATTTTAATTAAAAAAACAATTTATTAACCATTAATTCTAAATTTTATAATTAAAAATTCAAAACCCAACCAAACATCATCAAATACCGAAAGTTTACTCACAAAATTTGATTAAAATGTTAAAAAATCGCGTTTTTTTGCGATTTTTTGTTATTTTTTTTGTGTTTTTAGTACTATGCACAAAAAAAATTAGTAAACAATAAATTTGGTAAAAAATAGTTTGTTAAACTAATTTTTTAAATATTTATAAAAAATATCGATTTACATCTTTTAAATTGTAAAAAAATTTGTTATAATAAGTTATACTATTTTTGTGTTAACACATTAAAAGGCGAACAAATGAAATCAATCTACACCTATTACAAGGAAAGGTTAATCGAAATCAGCGGAAAAAACCGCAGTCTTTACACTAGAAAAAGCAGCAAAAAGTACTCCTATGACATAGGCAAAACCCTTGATGGAGATTATGAGGCAATTGGGGATTTCCTCGACTTTTTGTGGCGCGAAAAAGCGTACTCTTTTACAGTAATCGGCAAGTCTGCACGCGAGCGCTTGTACAAGACTCTCGGAGTCGAGCGCAAAATGGAGAAGTCCTACGAGGCGCTAGAAAATCTCGAGGGCAAGGAAAAGAATGCTGAGAGTCTGCGTGTAGAGCGCCGCCGCCGTGATGAGACAAAGCGCGCACTTTCATCTCAGGTAACCGTACTCAAAAACCTTAAGCGCGATATTGAGGAGTTCGCAAAGGAAACGGGGCGTTATGAATTGTACATTGGTTATCCATTTGTGCAGGGTGCTATTGGCAAAGATGTCTTGATTAAAGCGCCACTGCTTCTTTTCCCTGTTACTATCGAAATGCCCGATGAGCAAACTGTGGAAATCGAATTAAAACGCGATGAACCCGTGCAGTTAAACAAGGTGTTTATCGTGGCATATGCCCAGCACCACCGCCTCAATCTCGAGGATATGGATATGGAGTTTAAGGGCAAAATCGCGAGCCAGTTTAAGACCATTCAAGATGTTGTAAATTACTTAAGAAAATTTGGTTTTCACATAGGCTACACGGCGAGAAAAGGCATTTTCGACTTCGAAAAATCAAAAGAGCCACAGGTAAACGATTCCCTTGAGGTTAAGCAATATTGTATACTTGGCCGTTTCCCGCTGGCAAATTCCATATACAACGACTACACCCTACTCGAGCGCCGCAGACTCACAAACGAAGCGATTGATGAACTCTTGTATGCCAAGCGCCCCAAAAAAATAAAGCGCCCTGATGAGCGACTATTTACGGTGTCTAACCTCGACTATGCGCAGCAAAACGCCATACTAAACCTCAACAAAAACGGTAATATCGTGATTTACGGACCTCCTGGGACTGGTAAATCGCAGACAATTGTAAACACGATTACCGATGCCATTGCAAAGCACAAGCGCGTACTTGTCGTGTCCCAGAAAAAAGCCGCTCTCGATGTTGTATTCAACCGCCTAGGAGTTCTCAACTCAAAGGCTATGTACATACTCGACCCCGAAAAAAACAAAGTCGCCTTTTACGACCGTGTGCGTACAACCCACGCACAAGTAATGGATACCCCGATTGAGACAAGTCGCGGACAATACGAGGATATTGAAAACAAAATTGCCGCCGAGACAAATGAACTCGCGACCATTAGTAATGTACTATTCTCAAAACAGCCCTTTGGCTTGAGCCTACAAGAAATGTATGCGAATAGTTATGTGCTAGGAAAGACCAGTTATGACTACACAATTTATCAAAATATGCTACATTCCCCTCAAATTTTGTCACTATCCTATCAAGATTTGAGCGAAAACCTGCGTTTAATCAAAGAAAAGAACAAGGCGGAACTATATTACAAATTCCTCGAGGCAAAGAAATCAAATCCCTTTATAGACAATCTAAGACCCGACATTGAGTTCCACACGCTAACTGAGACAACCGCAAAACTCAACACACTACTGAGTGGCAGATTAGCACCCTTTGATATGACCAAGTACCCAAACAGTCGCCAATTAATCGCGTACTACTTGGACAAAAAACTCGATATTGACAAACTCCAGCCCTTAGTGAAATTCGTGGCGCGCGATGCGAACCGCAGTACTTACAACACACTAAAAACAAGTTATGTCCTATTCCCTATGTACCCGTTTGCAAAAATGGCTATGAATAAAAAGGAAAAAGAGACCGAGCAGGGCTTTATCGACACCATTGCTGCAATTGATGAGTATGTCGAGGACTTTACATTCCTGCGCGATGTGCTGACCGACACGGGATACTGTATGATGATAGATAATGTACTAAACGGAAATATGCTATACCTAAAACTTTTACTCAATGCACTAAATAACTATGTAGAATCGCGCGATGTAAACACTATGCTCGCTCAATTAAACAGTACCGAGCGCACAATCCTCAATTTTGCGTACAAGAACACGACCACAAAAGCACACTATCTCGAAACACTAGAGCATCTACTCCCCATTCGTATTTACTACGAGGTAACACTTCTCGAGGACAAGTACAAAACCGAGTTGTCGCATATAATCGACTATGAAAATGCAAAAAATCGCATAATTTCGCTAAAGAATGAGTTAAATTCGGTCGCAAAAGTGTACTGTGATGAACAATTTAGGCAAGAATATATAGACAAATTCAACCGCGATTCGGACAATAAAAACTACTTGTACCAGATTTCCAAGCAACAAAACCAGTGGCCAATTCGCAAGTTTATGGAGATGTACGGCGAATATTTGTTCACTCTATTCCCGTGCTGGCTGCTGAGCCCAGAGGGCGCGTGCACGATTTTGCCTCTAGTCCGTAATCTATTTGATATAGTGCTGTTTGATGAGGCTTCGCAGGTGTTTATCGAAAATACCCTACCCGTAATTTACCGCGGCAAAAACATTGTCGTTGCGGGTGACTCAAAGCAATTGCGCCCGACCGCCACCTTTATGAAGCGCTATATGGGTAACGATGATGTCGATGACCTCGACCTAAATACGCAGGCGGCGCTCGAGGTGGAGAGTCTGCTCGACCTTGCGATGACCAGATACACCAGCGCGCACCTAACATATCACTACCGTAGTAAAAACGAGGAGTTGATAAACTTCTCTAACAACGCCTTTTACGAGGGGCGCCTCGAGATTTCACCGAACACGACACACAACCTAGGCAAAAAGCCCATTACTCGAATAAAAGTCGAAGGGCGCTGGATAGACCGAAAAAATATTGCCGAGGCAAAAGCGGTAGCGGAATTAGTCAAAAAACTATTCAATACCCGCAAAAATAACGAATCAATCGGTATAATCACCTTTAACGCGGAGCAAGAAAGCGCGATAGAAGATGCACTCGATGAGGAATGCAACCGCAACCCTAAGTTCCGCGACCAATTCCTAAAAGAACAAAATCGCAAGGAAAATGGCGAGGATATCAGCATTTTTGTGAAAAATCTCGAAAATGTGCAGGGTGATGAGCGCGACATCATTATATTTAGTATCGGTTATGCTCAAAATGAGTATGGTAAAGTCGTGGCGCACTTCGGCCCCTTGTCTACTGAGGGCGGAGAAAATCGCCTAAATGTCGCAATCACGCGTGCTAAAGAAAAGATTTTTGTGGTGACCAGTATCGAACCTGAGGAACTCAATGTCGAGGGTACGAAAAATCTCGGCCCAAAACTCTTTAAACAATATCTCCGCTATGTCCGCGCCGTATCAAACGGTAACAAGACCGAGGCGAAAATTGTGCTCGAAAATGTGCTTTCCCTACCCGAACTACCAAAACCTGCGCTCGTACTAAACGATTTTGAGGGGCGTATCAAGGCTGAACTGGAAAAACTAGGGCTAAAGGTCGAGACTAATCTCGGCAATGCCGACTACAAAATTTCGCTCGCCGTTTATGACAAAGCGCTAGATAGGTACCTTGTCGGTGTCGAATGCGATTACGCGGCGTACTGCTCCTCAGACTCCCTACTTGAGCGCGATGTGTATAGACCTACATTCTTGCATGCGCGCGGCTGGGACATAATTAGGGTTTGGAGTCGTGATTGGTGGCTACACAAGCAAAAAATAATAAATTTAATTGCAAAAACCGCTGAGAAAAACAGGCAGAAATTTCTAGAGGAAAACAACCAAGCGGTTGCCAAAAAGCCGCGCACACGCACTATCACAATCAAGCCAAAGGCGCAAACTGGCTCGATAAAAAAGGTAAAGACTACAGTCACAACCAGCACAAAGTCTACAGACCTAAAAATCACAAAATCAACGCCCAAAAAGGCTAAATAATTATCAAAAACCATAAATTTATTGCAAAAAACACGATTTTTTCGTGTTTTTTTATTAATTTTACTCAATTTGGACTAAAAACCGAGTTGATAAAGTCCTTTTAAATAAAATCATTATGTAAAATTATACTTTTATGATATACTGATAATAGACATTTACGAACCCTAATCTAAATAAAATTCGTTTGTTTTAGTTTTTTACTGAAATACAACGGCGTTGTCGAATAAGTAAAGCCGATTGATTTTTTAAAATAACAATATTAGAGGTGCAAAAATGAAAGATATTTTAGATAAATTTTTGAAAAATTGGCAATATGGAGAAAAATTAGATGCTGGAAAACTATTATCGTTTATTAATGATTATGCCTTGTTATTCGCTAAAAAAATGGGCATTGAGCAATCGTTTCGCATCCAATGGAAACATAACCAAAACCTATTTATATTAGGAAGTTTTGATGACAAAACAAACACTATTTTCTTTAATATAAACCGTATCTCAGCCCTGCAAAAGTATAAAATCAACTCTGAATCGAATGGATTTGCTAATTTTGTCGATAAATTTTTATCAAACTTTTCTAACACCGCTCACGATGAGGTTGACAATTCCTTGTATTTCACACTAACCAGCAAAGAGCGTAGCCTACACCGTTTTCTGGGCGATTACGAGCAAATTCCCTATGATATAGCGACCACAATATTACACGAACTGCGCCACCTCTACCAAGCAGAACAAGCCGAGCGGCAAGTCCCCTTTTTCCTATTTATAACGCAAAATAAATTGCGCGAATTGCAGACAAATTTTAGCCCCTTACGCGAGCCAGCAGAAATTGATGCAATATATTTTCAACTTGTCATTTTGCGAGAATATTGCTACTCGAACAATTTGAGTGATATTTTCTCAAAATCATACGCAATGACCGTACCTAAACTTAATGCTAGTGATATAGAAAACAACTTCAAATTTATAATCAAAAATGCCAAACTTAACACATCGACCGATAGCATCACAAAATTAAAGCAAGAATTAGATGCTATTTATGACTGGAGTAAATAAAGTCCTTTTAAATAAAAATCTACCGATATTTTTATCGATAGATTAACTTTATATTTATTGAATTTTTATATTTCCGCTAAAATTTTAATAAATTTCTCTAACAACCAATTTTAGCGTCCGTAAATCAAAAAATTAGTAGAAAAAACGCTTAATTTCGGCGGCAGCTGTCTCGGGAGAATCACTACCGTGAATTAGGTTTTCGCGGTCGTTGCACGAATAATCCCCACGAATTGTACCAGCGGGCGCATCGAGATATTTTGTAGGTCCCATAAAGTTACGCATTCCCTTTATCGCGTGCTCACCCTCGACAATCATACCCACAACTGGTCCACTCATCATATACTCCTCTACTTCGGGATAAAAGGGGCGGTCGACTATGTGCGCATAATGTTCGGCTAACTTCTCCTTTGTGAGATTAAACATTTTCATATCCACGATTTTAAAGCCTTTTTTCTCGATTCTGCCGATAATTTCACCCATTAAACCGCGGCGCACGGCATCAGGCTTTAACATAATGTATGTTCTTTCAACTTCCATTTTACTTCTCCTGTAGAATTTTTCCGCAAAAGCGGTGATAAATAATATTTAGGATACCATAAAAACGCGCAAAAATCAACCTTTTATGAGAAAAAGGCGGTTAATTTTATCCGCACACGCGACAAAACATCATTTATCCGCACTTTTCCACAAATATTTCTAACGCGGTTTAGAAATTTAATAAATAAAAAAGAAAGTGCCTATGAGTAATCGCTCTTAAATAGGGGCTATCGGGTAAACCCAGCCAAATCACTTTCTACAATAATTTTACCATAAAAAATCTAAAATATCAACTAAAAACCAAAATAATATTTAATAAATATCAATAAAATGATAAAAAACCACCAGACTCTCTCCCTTTGCGGGGCAAAGTCCTCTGGTGGAATTTTATTTTATTCAACAAAAATATTTGCGACATTCGCGGTAATATCAGTACCGCCTACGCCATTACTAACTGCCTGCTCTACATTTTCTACAAGCGGCAACAGACTGGTAGTCGTGTCGCCTTTATCACCCAAGAACACAATACACAACACCACTGCCACGACCAAAACCGCAATTAACACGCCAAGGATTATAAATCTAGCCTTGTAATTGTACGGCTTCTGCTCTTTTTTGGGTGCCTCAGCCTTGTTCTCAACAGGCTGCTCATTTTTCTGCTCTACTGCCATAGGTATCCCCCTTAAAAATTTATAGTTAATTATAACATTTAAATCGGCACAAGACAAGCAAATTCACCTATTTCGCAAAAATCGCAAATTAAATAGCGAAAATCACGCTAAAAATTGCTTTTTAAGCCCTTTTTTGTGCAAAAAGGTGGATTTTACTTATTCACGGAAAGAGAAAGGTAGGAGTTCTTGAATGGTGAACTGCTCCGTTTTATCTACTGTAGCGCAAATAATTTGAGCGCGTTCGGTAAACTCGCGTAAAAATTCACGCTCATCTCCCGTGGGATAAACGATACTATTCTCGCAATAATTTACAACAGCCAAGATATTCGAGCACCCCTCACTCACCGCCTTTACTACCGCTACCTCCATAGCGCCCAAACTCCCCGCTGGCGCCGTAGTCTCGATATTACACCCCGTAAAAATCATACCATTTTGAGTCAGCACGCACGCACCCACGGGATTCTCACTATTTGGACAATAAGCGCGCTCGGCAGCGGACTTTGCCTTCTCTATCAATTTTTCTAAAACGACTTGCTCCATAACAACCTACTAATCTTTTATCACTTTATCTAGGAATTTACTTTGATACTCCTCGCTATCACGCATAATTTTGCGCTCGCCCTCCTCCTCGTGGTCATGCCCTAATATATGCAGCATCCCGTGAACAAAGAGTTCTGCGACCTCGCGAGAAAGCGTGTGCCCCCACTCGTGCGCCTGTGCCGCCGCTACCTCGACACATATAAAAATCTCGCCTAAATATATGCTTTTTTGCGCCTCATCGTACTCAAGTGGGAAATTTTTGCGCGTAATGGCAATTTTTTGCGGATTGTCCACCATACGAAAAGTTATAACATCGGTAGGTTTATCCTTGTGGCGATATTCGCGATTAATTTCCTCAATTTTGGCACTATCCACATAAAAGACTCCAGCAGAAAGGTGTCTAGTCGGTTGCCCCTCGTGCTTTAGGACTCGTTTCGCAATTTTGCCTAAAATTTTAGCACAGGGCAAGTTGTATTTTGTTTCATTTGTTAAAATAATTTCCATAAATCTCTCCTAAACGCGCACTTCGCGCATTACATAATAGGTCACAAAATAGGTATTCACTCCATCTACTACCGCATTACTTATAGTGTTACGCTCCGCTAAAACTTCGTTTTCGGGAATTTTAGAGAGTACTTTCTCTCGCGCCTCAAAGAGCAACGCCTCTTTTTCCGCCTCAAAATCGCGCTCAATCATCACCGGCTCAACCTCGTAAATATACGAATATTCGATAAAAAGTGGCAAAATATTCGATAAATTCACGATTTTTCGCTCAATTTCGTAATTTTCGTACACAATTTCGCTCGAATAGTCCGAAAGCAGAGTGTCGCGGAAGTAGACCTTTGTCGCGGTTGCGACTCGCCCCGTTCTATTAAGTGCGGTCGTGCGCTCACAAAACTCTATTGTTGCTGAGTCCCACACCTCGAGATAAATCTCTCCGCGGGCTTCGGTCGGGCGCATATTTCCCTCCTCATCCACCTCATACGGCGCAATCATTAGGTCACCCAAGCGCACAGTATCCCCAGCCACTACTTGCGCTGTCCCGCTATGCACGAAAATTCGCGAAACCACACCACTAGCAGTTGCAAAAACTCCTGTCGTGTTCGTAGGAGGCAATTCAAGCGGCGGAGTCGCTGAGGTGAAATTCACAACTAAATATGCACCCCTACGAGATAAGTTGACAAGCCCTATTTCGGGCAACTTTTCCGCCAGAATATTCTCGAGATGGTCAAAATCGATTTCGCCCCAAGTAGCCCGCACCACCCCTTCGCTATATAGTACGCGCTCGATTTTTTTGGATAACGCATCATTATCACTAGACACTACAACCCCAAAGCAAAAACACGAAAGTACTAAATAAGCAATCAAAACTCCCAAAGCACCTAAAAACAACCCAAAATGGTGTACTTTTAAACCTATTTTGCGTGTAACGGTATAATTATAGCAAAATTTTTGCAAAATGGCAAATGTTGTATCGGCATATTTACCATTAAACACGAGGGAAATTGTAGCATTGTCTAAACGGCGTGTCCTAGCGACTACTACCCCCTCAGCACTTAATTTATTTAACAATATAGGGAAATTTACACCGTTTACCTTAACTTCATAAAAGCAAAGTTTCGCAAAAAAGTTTTTAAAATGCATATTTTTGCCCCTTTTTTATCTTTATATCATATTATGGCGACATAAAAAATAGAATATAGAAATGGAGGCAAGATGTTTTTTGAGGAAATCGTAGAAAGGTTCGGTTTAGATATCTACCCAGGGGGCTACTCAATCCAAGTAATCTCGGGGCGTTGCGCCTACATACAGGGTAGCATAAACATACGCTCCTCAAGCATGGTAAAAATCGAAGTCGCCCTCGCTAAAACTCTTTACGAAATTACGGGTGAAAATTTACAAATCGCCGTTTTAAGTCGAGACACTTTAGTAATAAAAGGCAACATAGGCGCAATTACTCAAAAACGCGAAAATAGAGAAAAATCACTGCATAATACCTAAAAAATCACGAAAAAACGCGTAAAATACACATTTTTATAGTACTATGCAATGATTTTTTGATTTTTTTCGCCGTTCTTTTCCTGTAACATAGTATACAAAAATAAGCACTTACCCACAAAATTTTGTGGGTAAGTGCTATAGAATTTAGTTAATTTGGCTAGGGTGTTTTTTGAAAAAGTCGAATTTTGATTCAATAAATTTAAACTCTTTTACCTCGGGATAGAGAGTAGTAAAAGTCTCGTGAATATAACTCCAGTCCCAAAGTTTTTCATCAGCATGTAAGTAATCCGCCGTTAATTCCGCGCTCTTAGGCGCAATAGGATGCACGAGTGTGAGGCCCGTACGAATAATGTGAATAGTATCAGCAATCAGTTGCGCCTTTTCCGCCAAATCTTGCGACTTGGAGCGCACGGACCAGTCTTGGTTTGCCTTTCTAAAATACTCATCGAGTAAAATCATTATTTCATTAAATTTGAAGTTTAGCGCCTTTTCCTCATAAGCACTAATCACCGCCTCCGCCTCTGCAATCGTTTTATTTGAGGGCGAGAGTGAAGGAATCTTGCCATCTAGTTGCGACTGGATACTGTAAAACACTGAGCGAATTAGGCGGTTAAAGATATTCGTGAGCATATTGCCTTGAGCGACTACGGGGTCACCCGTGCCCTCAAAGTCCTCTGGGGTAATAACTTTTGACTTAAAGTTATACGCTACCGTGTTTACATTCATTCCTAAAAAGTGGCATCTCAATTGCTCCGCTGTGTAGTGTGCGAGCAAATCTTGAGCAGTGGGCGCCTTCAACGAACCGCTGCTACTCGCCTTTATATTGTTAAAAAGCACATGCTTGTTTGCGATAATATTGGGAATTTGGAGTTCGTTATTTGAGGGAATGTCGTTATTCTCCGCCCCATTTACCGCCATAAACATGGCAGGCTCGGCGAGTGAATAAAAGTAAATATTGTCCTCACCAATAAACTGCGTAATTTCGTTCTCGGGGTGGCACCACCAATCTTGCCATACACCCTCGCCGCTTTCAGCGAGATAAGTCTTGGTAAAGGAAATCGGTGCCCAGAGCGATTCGGGCCACACATAAAATGTCAACCCCTTTGTCTCTGGCTCGATTTGAGGCACTGGCACTCCCCACGCTGTATTTCCCGTGATGCGGAGGGGAGCGAGCGCCTTGTTCGTGGTATATTTAATGCCATGCTCGCGCAAAATATCGCACGCAACATCACGGGCGCTAATGCTATTAAATATCAGTTCCACGCGCTCCTTTTTCTCATCCTCTCGCTTTTCAAACACATTTTCAAAACTTATGTTTTCCAACTTTTCTTTATTTTCAAGTTTTATATAAATTGCGGGGCGAGAGAGGTAATCACGCATCTCCTTTGCCATAAATTTATGCGTGTTTTCCTGCTCCTTTAGCCTCGTTATTATATTTAGTAAATTCTCGCGATACTCATCGAGCGAAAAATAGTAGTTTGTGATATTTCTAAAGGTCGGCACCGTGCCAGATAGCGTGCTTTTTGGGTCGATAAGGTCGCGCGGGCTATACTGGTGCCCTAGAGAACACTCATCTGCGTACCCCACCTCAGATTGGCACCCCTCAATCGGGCACTTCCCCTCCACCTGCCTACCATTCAGCACTAGATTCAATTTTTCATCGTAAAACTGCTCCGTGACACGCTTTTGTATTTTGCCATTTTTGAGCATTTTTTCAAAAAAATACGCCGAAATCTCCGTATGCTGCTTGAACGCAGGCTCCAGACAAGAGGCATAAAACCTAGTTAGCCCAATTTCGTAGTCGCCTAGAGTCGCCTTTTGCAAGTTGTGAAAGTGCTCCACATACTCGGGCAAGGTCGAATTTATCTCGCCCGCTGCC
Source organism: uncultured Christensenella sp. (assembly GCA_949287685.1). Classification (GTDB taxonomy): domain Bacteria; phylum Bacillota; class Clostridia; order Christensenellales; family UBA1242; genus UBA7867. The sequence continues at coordinate 20,463 of CASEHF010000006.1, forward strand.
TTCAATTTGCGGTATTTTTCATCAGTAGAGGAGCCAAAGCCATCTGTTCCCGAAAAGAAAAGCACCTTGTCTGCTCCTATACGGTTACGCATAAAGCGCGCGTAAAAATCAGCCCAAATAAACTGACTAATATGTCCTATATGCAAGGGCTTATTCCCATTCGGCATACCCGCCGTTACTAAAACTCTTTTCGGTAATTTTCTATTCATTTTTTACTCCCAAAGCCCGTAATCATACTAAATACGGCGCAATAATTTTATTTTTATAGTATAGTTTAATAAACCCAACTTGTCAATACAATTTAAGTTTTCGCCAGCAAAAACATCAAAATTGCCATTGTTTTAAACATTTTAACTACATTTTAGCGCCAAAACTATAAAAATCTAAAAAAATTAATAAAAAGTCAAAAAATACACATTATATAATATGGAGGTGAAAATATGAACTTTATTATTCCTAACTGGATTGCATTTGTGATTTTGCTGCTTGGCGGCATAAACTGGGGGCTGGTGGGCATTTTCAACTTTAACCTAGTCGAATGGATTTTTGGCGGACTAAATGCAGGTAGTATTATTGTCTATGTACTCGTTTTATTGTCTGCAATCTGGCTGATTATTGCCGCTTGTATGCAAGGCGCTATTTACCTATTAAATAAAGACAAGAATACACAGACTAAATAAAGCACCACGGCTCGGGAAACCCTCGGGTCGTTTTTTATAAGTTAGGACTTTTCTATAATTTTTTCAAAAAAATGCGCATTTTTTCGATTTTTTGTTGATTTTAGTTATTTTTTCGATATAATTACAATTAAAAATCACACTAACGAGGTAATATGTCTAGAGAAAAATCAGTTTGTCTAACAGGTCACCGCCCAAAGGCGCTACCATGGGGCTATAATGAAGACTTGGAGAGTTGCAGGCGCTTTAAGGTCGAGTTGCACGAAATACTAGAGGAGAGCATAATGGCAGGCAATACGACATTTTATATCGGTATGGCGGAAGGTTTTGATATGATTGCGGCGGAAATGCTATTTGATTTGCGCAAAAATCATAAGATTGAAATTGTGGCAGTCGTACCCTGCCCCAATCAAGAGGCTAAATGGCTACCCCGCCAACAAGAGCGCTATCACTGTATCTTAGAGCAGTGCGATAACTGCATAATTCTCTCCCAAGACTACTCGCCCAATGTTTACGATGAGCGCAATAAGTTTATGGTGGACAATTCGAGTACAATTATCGCGTGTTACAACGGCACACCTAGCGGCACCCGTAATACACTTTTATATGGCAAAGACCAAGGGCTAAATATTCGCATACTAAACCCTTGGGATTTCTATGTGAGTGAATAATGTAAGTAAATATTATAACTAATTATTAAACGGTAAATAGTACTAAATAGTTGACATAATTTGCACTTAAATATATACTGAAAATATAACAATAATTAGGAGTTAGTTATGAAAAAATTCTTAGGTGTATTTATGTCGATTGCACTATTTGCTTCGTGCTGTGGTATGCTGATAGGCTGTGGCGAGCAACAACCCGACTTTTCGATTAAATTTAACTTAAGCAACTACTCAATTGACATTGGCGATGCCACAAATTTAGGTGTCGCACAAATTGATGACAGTATGAAACTGGTCAAGACTACTAACCTGCTTTTAACAGATAATGAGATTAGCCATAATATAGTAGAGGTTAAATACAAAGATACCGCTGGGAACATATTTTTTATAGATAATAGCGAGACTGAGGTTTATCAATTTTATACAACTGATGAGTTTACTTTTGTATCTTATATCTCCTCAAATATACGCAAATATGCAACACTCAGCACCAACTATCCTAACAGGCTCGCAGTATTTGATATTGGTAGCACTATATCTTACATCGACTTCTTTTACGATATTGCAAAAAACATTCCCGAAAATTTTAACACGACAAATTATTATAACTCACAGTTTATCCACTCATATATAATCTATAATGACACGGGAAAGATTTACGACACAAAACCTCTATTAGATGGGCTGAGCGCTTGGAATTTTGATATTGTAAATAACCTAATAAAGATTAACGAAACTTATTATAACCTACAGATAAACGAAACTAACGAACTAATCGTAAAACAAATTGTACAAAATACGGATATCACCATTCATAAAGTTTATAAGGATAAAAATGATATTTTATATGTATATAACGACATATTAAATACCTTTGACCATGAAAACAATACGCTCTACACCACCTCTCAAATTTGCCTAGGGAGTGATGGGCTTGTGTACTTTGATAATAATGAGACACCTATCCTAACACAACTAAATGGCACCCAAACATCCGAAGTAACTAACTCAGACAATATGACATTTGATGGTGATTACTTAATAAAAATCGAAAACGGTATTTTGTTTAAGGATACAGCAGGTCAAAAAGGTCAAGTGGATGGGATTCCAAACTTTGTCGTTTATGATATTGGAAACAATTGCAAAGAATTACGAGCATTTAGTACTATGCAGTATGATTTTGATAACAATATATTATTCGAAACAAACTCTACGGGGCTATTTGCCTACAAAGATTATGACTTCCGCACAGAATACTTGGGCGAGCCAATTTTCTTAATCCAATCATTTGAATTAATCCCATATACTTATTTAGATAATGGTGTGTCCACTACTATTACCGCTATAAAGGAAATTACCCCTACAAATACAAGTTTTTATAAATTATTTAACAACGGTAGCACAATCGTTTTACAAGAACTAATCAATACTGAATACCCAAGCACCGTAATTATATTACAACCGATTAACTAATATAAATACAGTGTTTTAAAAAAAGAAAAGGCAATGCCTTTTCTTTTTTTTGTTTATTTAATTTACTTTGTAATTATGATTAATATTTACTTATAATTTTTATGAAAAATTCACTAAAATTGCGAGTTTATAGAACCGCCTAGTTAAACCAAATTATCGAGAGCGCTCTAGTGATTCATTTGAGTCCATATGTGCCGATTCGGGAGCGCGGAACTCCAGCGCCTGGTATCCACGATTAATAGCCTCGCTTGAGTGAATAATACTAGTTAAGTAGTCGACATCAATGTGCGATTTATTAAACTGAGGAGCGAGTCTCTTTGAAGCATGCAAGAACGACTCGATATTTTGCCTAATGGTAGCGACATACTCGGGATTTACGGATAAAGCCTTCAGCAAACGCGCATTTATTTCGCGCAAGCGCTTCAAATCACCGTTTGTAGAAAAGTCCTCTACAGTGGTGTCCTCGAGGTCGGATAATACACTCTCATCCCCCAAAATATCGCGCCAAACCTGCGCTACACGATAGTACTCAAACTTACCATTTGCATCGTAGAGGCTATCGCACAAATTCTTTCTAACGATGCCATCCATAGTCTTTTCCAACATCAACGGATTTTGGCTAACAGGCATCATAGACAGTACGCAGGGCGATTTGTACGGCTCAGCATTGTAAAAAGCCTGCTTTTTCTTTGCAGTGGCGAACACCCACGCGCGACAAGGAGTGTGCTCCTCGATAAAGGAGTGCCCAGTGATAAAATAGTTGCCCAAAATCTCTAATTGCAGATTTGCGGCTGTATTTTTTTCTCTTTCCATAACGGCACCTCGATAAATATTAAAAAATAGCGAAAAATTCAGAAAAAATAATCAAAAAATTCGCTTTAATTAACCTTATTCTAGCATAAATTGTCAGCAATGTCAATAAGTATATTGATTTTATTTATGTATTTTTATACATTATAAAATAATTGATACCACACGAATAATTTTATTTTTTAAACTAATGTTTTTCGTTAATATGTTTGTTTTAAGTGGAATAGTTGCGGTGCGGAGAGCGCGGTGCGGAGAGCGCGGTGCGGAGGCGGTGCGAAGCCGCACACGCAATATATACATATTAAATAAGACTACACACTTTGAATAGTTGTTTACGGTTTGCTTGGTGATTTTTAAGCTGAATAGATCCTTCGGTGCGTAGCCGCACTCCCGATAGATAGATGTAGTACGACTACTCACTTTTAATGTTAACTCGTGATTTATTGGAGGTTGTCTTAAGCGGAATAGATCCTTCGTCGAAAAGCGCTGCGGGTCGACACTCAGGATGCCTTCCCGTTTACGGGAAGTCTGGCGCGTGAACGACTGCTACAATGAGAAAAGTATACTCTCGCGCCAGCCCCCTCATTCCGCTAAAAATACCATATTGCATGTGTGCCCTCGACACGATAAATGTAGTTAGTTGTATATATCGATGTATTAAATTCACTGTCATTCTGAGCCCTGCTTACGGAGCCTAAGATGAAGAATCCATTCCGCTTGTCTTTACTACAAAACCTACGGAATAGATATAAATGTACAAGGGACACTTTTGATACATTGCTCTTGCACTAGCCCAAGAATATTTAAAAGGAATAGATCCTTCGTCTGAAGGCTTCGCGGGTCGACACTCAGGATGACAATAATTTAATATTAGTACTTCGCACACGCCAGCCACACTCATCCACTTTTTCGGCGGTCCACCTAGGCACCTCACTTTTCCCACCTCTGCAGTATATTAAGTGTATATGTTTACAACCTAGTAACTTTATATCGGGGGTGCGGCTTCGCACTGCGCCTACGCACCGCGAGGTCGACTATCTACACTTCACAAGTTGGATTTAAAGTGGATAGTCATTTATTCGCTTAACCAATTAAAGCACTGTCATTCTGAGCCCTGCTTACGAAGCCTGAGACGAAGAATCCATTCCGCTTGATATACTATAATGTATGGTGGATGTTTACTACAATTAGAAACGCATACTCTCGCGCCAGCCACTCTGCCTTTTATTATTCATAAATGATAAACAGCACCCCGAAAATTATTTCTGGGGTGCTGCCAAAAACTCTAAGTGTGCAACTTTGTTAAATTTAGATTTTATAAGTCGGCGCCATTTACCTCGGTAATCACGACATCGGCGCCAGTACCGCATACATTTTTTATTAAAATATCACCGAAATGCGGAGTCGCGGGTTCGGGTGCGGACTTAATGGCAGATAGGACTTCAAAATACTTGTCCTTTTCCACATCGGTACTCGTGCGCACTGCTAAAGTCCCACCGTTTTTGCGGTTAAAAACCGTAGTCACTGTGCGCATAGGGCAAGTGAACTCTTGCCTGCCGTACTCTGCCCCACGCGGACAGTTATTACCGCTGACCACGACTTCGCCACCGACCTCTTTTACGGTCAAATGGCAACCAATCGGGCAACGGATACACACGGTCTCCAATGTTCTCATAGGCGCCTCCTAATTGTTGGCGGGCGGTGTACCGCTACCGTTATTTTGTCCGTTTGGTTTTGGAGGGGTGTTCGGTGTCGTAAACGGTGTTACAGGCGGGCGCGGAGCAGGATTTTGCGGCTGACTAAATGGGTTCGGTCTTGGTTGTTGAGGTTGGTTAAATTGCGCTGGTCTAGGCTGCTGAGGCTGTTGTGGCTGATTAAACGCATTTGGTCTAGGCATTTGCGGGCGCGGAGCCTGTGGCTGCATTACGGGGCGAGCACCCTGTCCCATAGGACTTTGAGGGAATGGCTGTGGTTGTGGGCGCGGTGCCTGCGGAGTGGGTTGCTTATTATACGGGCTATTTTGAGTAAAGTTGTTAAAACTTGCGTACGGATTTGCATTTTTAGGTGGGAATGGCGACTTTGGCGCGGGTTGTCTAGGGCGAATCTCTATAGGCTCGGGCTGCTGCATTACGGGGCGCGGAGTGGGAGAAGTAAATTGCGCGGGTTGAACCACTGGGCGACCTTGATTTATAATAGGATTTGCGGCAAAGGCATTTTGCCCCATATTATTAGGCGCAGCCTGTCCCATTCCATTTGGTGCGGGTTGAGCCATAGTAGGGTTATTGAATGCGGGCGAGTTTGGTGCCATATTCGGCATAGCGGGAGCCTGTGTATAATTGTGGTCAAAGCGAGGCGCGGGCTGACCGTTTGCTTGCGCTGGAGCGGCAGTCTTTGCGGCTTCGGGAGCGTTAAATGGAGCCGAACGCGCGTTCGGGTCACTGGCTAACACTTGAGGTCTGCCATCCACACGAGCGCCCTTTGTGTCGGGATTGTAGTCCACAACTACGCGGTGCGGGAAAGTAATAAACATCCAAATCGCAGAAACTACCAAAAATACGGATATAAAGCCTAAGTAGTTAGCCGACACAAGCGTGCCTGCATCAACAAAGAAATAAACATTTGCATCCATAAAAGTATTTAGTGCGTTTAGCGCGGGAAATGCCGCAAGTAGCATCCAAAATGTAGCAGCGAACACCAATACGGTACTGGCGCGATTCTTGTGATACTTTTGCTTGAAGCGCACAACAAAACCTATTACATAGAAAATAAAACTCAGTACAAATAGCCCAAATACCGCATATGTCGAGTACTGCATTAAGTCTACCACAGTACCAGAAGCATCCTCAATGGTAGCCGAAATCGCCAAGAGTAGATTTGGCACCATTAGAGACAACACACCAAAAAGCGCGGAGAGCCTAAACATAGTGCTAGCAGCCGAGGGGCGCGCAAATAGACATATAAAATACACGCCACCGAGTAGCAACAGTAATCCTGCGCCACCCCATACAACAAACATCTCCATAAAGTTTGCGCCTAGTATTCCCTCAAAGGTCGAGTACAAGTCCCAAATCGGGTCGATGCCAGCAATGGCGCTAATCAAACTCGGCAAATATAATATCACGAGTAACGCCCCAACAATGAGCGCAAAAATTCCGCCTACTATGTAACCTGGGCGCTTACCCTGCTTTTCGATATTCTTTGACATACATACCTCTTTTAAACCTATTTGTAATTAGTATAGCAAAAAATAACGAAAAATTACAAATTAATTGCGTGTCTTTTTAAAAATATTTAATTTTTTATCGAATTTTATCTAATTTTGCTGTCGCGGTCATTTGTGTTAGATTATATTAAAATTTGCGAGTAAATTACTTAATTTGGCGACTATGTTGCAAAATTCAGGCGCTTACCCGCAAAAATTTGAGTTTTTTATGATTATTTTGCTTTTAAAATACAATGTAGCTTATTTTCGCTGCGATGTGGCTATACCTAATTCATTCATAATCGCCTCGACCTCCGCCTGCCCAGCCTTTAGCATATCCACCTCATCAGGGCTAAACACGGATAGAAGTTTTAACAACTCCCCTACATGCACCCGCTCCTCGTTGCGAATGTCTACCCACACTCGCCTAGCGAGTTCGTTGTCCGTATGCTCAATATGGAAATTGTATTGATTAATCGCATCTAACTCCCCTATTATGTCTTTACGAATTGCCGTAATTAAATCATTCCTTGTATATGTATCACGATTTGAAAACGATGAGAAGTCCATACTCCCTCCTGATTAAATTATAAAGTATACTATGTACTCTCAATTAAAAAAGTGACTAGCCTAGCTTGGTTTAAAACTCTAAAGTTTTTTATTTTATTTTTGCGATTTTTATTAAACAAATTTATATTTATGCAAGTGTTTTCATTAAAAATTGCGAAAAGTGTGTTGTTTTTTAAGTTATTTTTTAAAAATATCTGCGTTTTTAAAATTTTAGCAAATTCTCTATGCATAAATATAAATAAAATTTTTTACAAAATATGTATCAAAAGTGTTGCATTTTTGTTTAAATTATATAATAATATAGATATAACTATTTAGGGGGGTGCACTATGGCTGTAGGTGAGGCATTGAGCAAAGTTTTTGATGTAATCAACAAAATTTTGGCGTTTGTGATTTTGGTAACATTGACAATCACTGCTATTAATTCAATTTGGCCATTTATTGACAATGACACTGTATTGGCTGTGTTTGGTTACATCTTAAGATTCGGTCCACTGATTGTATGTTCGTTAGTTATGGTTGAATTTGCAATAAAGCGCAACATTTTACTGCAAATTTTGATTTACTTGATTATTGCTGTGGCAATAATATTCCAGTTCTTCCCAGACACACTAAACGACATTGCAAACTCATTAGTTGGTAACGGTGGCTAAAAGTAACTTTAAAATAAAATCTAAGAGCATACAGCACTTCCCGCAAGCAAACACTTCGAGAGGTGCTGTTTTTTATTGCAACTTTTTTTAATTTAGTGGTAGTTTATAAATATTATATGCCACAAGTTTTGTAGTAATTTCGCTTTTTGCGCGGTTTATTACCTACTATAAGTACTTTTAGCATTGTAGCAAGAAAAATAATTTTTCCTTAGTTTTTATTAACGGGAGCCACGAAATGCGCGGTGCTGGACTTAAGGTGAAGTGTGGCACCTAATAGATTATCGCTATTCAAATAATCAACTAGCCCAGCACTCAACCCGTGACCTTTGTTAGAATATAGCGTAGGTAGAATAGACTCGCCTGCATTACCACCGCCCTCACTCGAGAGTGCTAGCGATTTCTTTAAATAGCGCGAGTGTACGGTTATGCTAAAATATTGCTTTGCGGGCAGCCCGCGCAAGTCGATTAGATAAATTACCCCCTCGCCTGTCATCCAAAAATAAGCACCTCCCTTTGCCTCATTTGCAAACTTAGCGGTAAAATCTGGAGCCTTTTTTATTTTACTCAAAAGGCGTAAAGTTTCTAAATTAAACATACACTTATATATGCAGAATCGCTCTAATATGACAAAAACGAAGCCGCGACCTAGATTTGCAACACTTTGACCTCTTTATAATATAAGAAATATTTTACTTATTTACTTGTTAAAAGTCATTGAATTAGATATACTAAAGATTAATGGTGATATTTTAACCACAAAATTAAAACAAGCTGCCCAAAAACGCACCACAATTTGCGGTAAAAAATTTGTGATAAAAAAAGAGTTGTACACCAACCCTATGGGTTACACTAAACAACTCTTTTTATTATGCGATTTATTTTTATTCTTAAGTTAATTCTACAGAAAAATAGGCTGCGGGTCGAGGCTCGGGATGCCTTCCCGTTTGCGGGAAGTCTGGCGCAAGAGTGCTTAGTTTGGTAAGATACGAATAGTTTTGCGCCAGCCCCCTCTGCCTTTTATTTATTTAGTTGTAACCCAAGAATTTTTTAAGAGGAATAGATCCTTCGGCGCGTAGGCGCACCGCGCCTACGCACTGCGGGTCAAAATAAAAACTTTATCATTTAACACTTTATGCAATAGTCGTGAAATCGCTAACGGTAATAGTCACTGAAGCTGTCAAGGTTTCGCCAGCGCGGACATAAGTAATTGCCACCTCATCCTCGGGGCGAATCGACAACATTAAATCATTAAACATATATGCGCGAGTGATTGTTGTAGTTTCGCCATTTATAGACACTGACACAATCTCATCTCCACTTTGTAGCCCCATTTGACTTGCTGGAGTGTCGTTTGCTACGGCAGAAATTATAGTTTCCTCGACAATTCGAGTCACCTGCGCCTCAGTATCGTAGTAGGCGCGCGAATTTTCACCACTCACGGTAATACCTAAATCGCAAAGTTTCACTGTCTCATCGTTATTATAAATTGCGTTTTCCGCAACGCCAACCGCAATGTCTAGCGGAATTGCGTACGCGATATTTTCGATTACATTACTGTTCGCCTTTGAGTTAACGATACCGATTAACTCACCCTTGTTGTTAAACAATCCACCACCCGAATTTCCGCTATTTATAGAAGTATCGATTCGCATACTGCGGAAAGTGATTTGGGTCACATCATCTGGACCTGTCATAGTAATGTACTCACTGTCGACACTAATTATCCCTTGGGTCGCACTAATACCTAGCGCCTCGGGGTTGCCTACAGCGATTGCACTATCCCCTACCGCAATATCCGATGTCGAGAGAGTCACTGCACGGGCACTGGAGTTTTTCAAAAACTCACTATTCTCGACCTTTAGCACCGCAATATCGTAGTTCATAGACCCGCCGACATAGGTAGCGGGAATCGCCGTGTCACTAGAGCCGTATAGGTAGATATTGATACTCTGGCTAATCTTTTCAGCGTTGCTATCTGCGCTATATACCACATGATAATTAGTAATTATGTATGCCGACCCTGTCGTGCTATCGAGTTTGTAAATTATACCCGAACCAATGCTTTTGTAAGCGCTCTCGCCAGTCTTGGTTACCTCACCCGTGAATATGTTATAGGAATAATTATCCTTGGTAAAGTCGCAGTACACGCTCACGCTCGAAAGTAGTGCTACATTTACCGCATACGAATTATCGGGCTCGACAGACAAAACCTCGCCTAAAAAGTCGATATAACTCCCCGTATATCCCTGCTCCACCGCCATTGTGTAAGCATCGTAGTAGTCCGTTGTCGCATTTGTACCATCGGCGCCATTTTTAATTGTAAAGTCGTAGGTCGAGCCATCACTATATGTGATGGTATAGGTGTCAATTAGCCCTGTGGAGTCTGTTTTCTCAATGGACTCAACAGATTTTGTATTGCCACAGCCTGCAAACAATACCACAACGGGCAACAAAACTAGCATAAAAATACTAGCAAAAATTTTGGTTAAATTTTGTTTTTTACTAACTTGCATTTTATCATCTCCTGCGCATAATTCTAGCGATGAAATGTGTAAAATTCGTGAATTTTTCGATTTTTTGCAATTTTTTCAGCAATTTTGCGATTTTTTGTCATTTTTTATGTTTTTTTAGGTTTAAATGCACTATTTTTGTGATTTATGTTTATTCAATGCACTTGATTTTGCGGCTGAGCCTAGAGGTGATATAGAGTAATGCGGCAAGTAGAAGCATAGCGCAAGGCACATAAATTAGAAAAAAGTACATATGAAAAGACAGTACATCGCCCCAGCCAAAAAGCAAGAATCCATTCAAACCAAAATAGTTTGCATCTCGCACATAACACATAATTTTCATATAAGTACAGAACACAAGAAAAATCACCATTAATGGCACGAAGTCGCGCATTCTTGGCTCGTACATTTTACTCGCAATCAGCATATAACCTAAAAACGCCATTAGCCCGTGCGAGATAATACTTTGAACGGTTAAAAATTCAATTGGGCGCGAATTATCTATTACCGTATAAGGTAGCAACACTATAGCGAGCCCTGCAATCATTCCAAAAAACGCGCTCGACCCATACATATAGCGGTTACGGAAAAATAGAATAGATACGGGAATATAAAAAACCAGTATATTGCAGAACTGAAAAGATAAAACTTCTATACTAAACTCGCCTCGGTCTACAGACAAAACTATATAACGCATAATCTCCAGCAGTAGTAGCACAAACGCCCCAGTATATACAGCGATTCGGCGCGTTTTTAAAGAACAGCGATGAAGTAAAACAATTAGTACCACATAAAAGAGCAGTACCGAACCACACAGCACGACCTGTTGCCACGAAAAAAAGGAAAAGAAGTCCATACGCCCTCCTCATTTATCTAATGATATCATAAACACGCCCAAAAATCAAAGAATTTTACTATTAAACTGCGAATTTCACCTCAGTCAATAGATTAAATATAAAAACAGCACCTAAAAACCTAGTATATTCAAGGTACTGTTTAATTTTTATAAATTATTGAAGTTTTTTAGCCCTTTTGCGCCTATTAACCAGCGCGGCAATCAGTTTATAGACTTCGATTACAGGAATTATTGAAATCGCCAGCCCAAAGACAATTAACCACTGAATAATACTGAGTGGAATTAGTCCAAACACGCTAGCAATTGCAGGAATCGCAACTACGGCAATATTTATACCGAAGCATAGTAACAAAGTCGCCCAAAAGAGTTTATTGTGGAAAGGGTTGACCGTGAATATACTGTGTATAGTGCGGACATTGATTAAGTGGAATATTTGCGACAGCGATAGCACGGCAAACGCCATTGTGGTAGACAACACATTGTCCCCCGTGAGTGCATATGCTACATAAAATGTACCGATTACGACTCCAGTCTGCCACACTACTTGGGTAATCATTATACCCCAAATCCCCGAGAACAAGCCCTCTTTACTAGGTCTAGGCGGGCGCGACATTATATCCTTTTCCGAGCGCTCGACCGACAGCGATAGTGCGGGCAGCGCATCAGTAATTAGGTTTATAAAGAGAATTTGCATAGCACTCAAAAACCCCAAAGCAGGACTAATGAGGGTAACCAACAAGAGGGATAGTACCTCTACAAAGTTTGTGCCGAATAGGAACTGAATGACCTTTTTGATGTTGGTATAAATCTTGCGCCCCTCGCTCACGGCGCCAACAATAGTCGCAAAATTATCATCAGTCAGCACCATGTCGGCGACTTCCTTCGTGACCTCAGTACCAGATTTGCCCATTCCTATACCGATATTTGCTGCCTTGATACTCGGAGCATCGTTTACTCCATCTCCAGTCATAGCGACTATACAGCCCTTTTTCTTCCACCCCTCGACTATTCGCACCTTATGCTCAGGGCTCACGCGAGCGTAAACGGTGATTTTGTCGATTTGGTTAAGGTACTCCGCTTCACTGAGTTTGTCAAGTTCCGCCCCCGTGTAGATTAAATCACCATTAGAATAAATACCAATCTCGCGCGCAATTTCGCGAGCGGTCGTAGGATAGTCGCCCGTAATCATAATGGGCTTTATACCCGCAGCCTTGCAGGTAGCCACTGCACTAGCGCTAGTCTCCCTAGGAGGGTCACGCACCGCGGTGATACCTAGAAAGATAAAATCACACTCATCGGCATTGGTAAAAGACTTTTCCTTATACTCGCGGTAACCAAACGCCAATGCTCGCAGTCCGCGATTGCCTAACTCCTCTAATTTTTTCGAAATTTCCTCACGGTCAGCAGCGGTTAGATTTCGAACCTTACCATTTACACTTATACGAGTGCATAAGTTTAGCACGATGTCTGGCGCGCCCTTTGTGTAGCCCACCACCCCGCTAGCCGTTTTGTGGAAACTGGTCATCATCTTGCGCACGGAGTCAAAGGGGAGTTCCGTAACGCGCGGGTACTTTGTGACAGTCTCTAAATAATTGTACCCGAGGCGCCTCGCCCCCTCTACCTGCACAACCTCAGTAGGGTCGCCTAAAATCTCATCGCCATTAACGATACAGTCGTTGCATAATAGCATACAGTTAAACAGTTTAGGCGCCTTTACCTCTGCCATCTCGCTACCAAAATAAAGTTTATTGTCAGCATAAATACCAGTTAGAGTCATCTTATTTTGAGTCAATGTACCAGTCTTGTCAGTACAAATGATTTGGCACGACCCGAGGGTCTCGACCGCGTGCATTTTTCGAATTATCGCGCGCTGCTTGCTCATTCGACTAACGCCTGTCGCCATAATGACAGTTATCACCGCGGGCAGACTCTCAGGAATCGCCGCTACCGCTATGGCAATCGCCACAAGCAAGGCAGACAGCACATCGTGCGAGTCTTTTATTACCACATTTATAATAAATATTATAACCGCAATCGCTAGAATCGCAATAGTTATCCATTTGCCTAATCTATCAAGTTTTTGCTGAATAGGAGTCTTTTCCTCATCTTGCGCCTCTATCATCCCAGCGATTTTGCCGATTTCGGTCTGCATACCCGTTGCCACCACGCACCCTAGCCCCTTTCCGTAGGTAATTACGCACCCCGAGTACAACATATTGCGCCTATCGCCCAACGAAATGTCCTCACATAAGGCGACTCCCGCCTCCTTTTCTACCGCCACGGACTCGCCAGTTAGCGAACTTTCATCCGCCTTTAGCGCGGTAGCATCTATTATGTAGCAGTCGGCACAAACTATGTCACCCGCCTCAAAATACACGATGTCCCCTGGCACAATATCCGTGGTAGGGACTACGACCAAACGATTATCTCGATACACTTTAGCAGTGGGTTCGCTCATTTTTTTGAGGCTCGCTAGCGCATTTTCCGCCTTATTTTCCTGAATAAAGCCTATAATCGCATTGAGAATTACTATCGCTAAAATTATACCGACATCGATTAAATCCTCATAGGTCTTAGATGCAATCGCCACTATCCCCGTGACAACAGCCGCCGCAATCAAAATCAACAGCATAAAGTCCTTGAATTGCGCAAAAAACATCGCGAGTTTTGAACGGCGCTTTTTAGTAGTCAATGTATTCTTGCCGTTAGTCTCGAGCCGCACCTGCGCTTCAGCCGAACTCAGCCCGTTTGCGGTAGTATTCATTTGCTTTAAGACCGCCTTACTATCTAGGCTATGAATCTTTGCCACCCCGTACCCCCTTTTTTTATAATTATATCTAAAATTATATAAAAAATAAAGCGAAATCAAATGATTTCACACTTTTAGATAAATGTGCATAATTTGTTTATTTAGCGGAATAGATGCTTCGGTGCGTGGGCGGTGCGGATCGAGGCTCAGGATGCCTTCCCGTTTACGGGAAGTCTGGCGCGTGAGTGACCACTACAATGAGAAATGTATACTCTCGCGCCAGCCCCTCTGCCTCTTATTATTCAAAGTCATTACTCAAGAATTGTTTAAAGAGGAATAGATCCTTCGTCTGGAGGCTTCGCGGGTCGACACTCAGGATGACTGACTTTTATTAGTATTCTTTTGTACACTAGCCAACACTTTTATTGGTTTTTTATATTGTGAAACTAGCCGCTCTAAATACCCACCCATAAAATGCGATTAGTTGTACTCTGTAATATAATTAAATCACTGGTCATTCTGAACCCGCCCCTCGTAAGCCCTTTGATGAAGAATCTATTCCGCTTTATTCTACTACAACTTTACGATTGGTTTGGGTGTTTTTAAGAGGAATAGATCCTTCGGTGCGTAGTCATTTGTTTGTCCAACAAAAAAGGCACTATACCCACAAAATTGTGTTATATAGTGCCTAGATTTAGCGGCTAGGGTGCATTT
>CASEHF010000007.1 GCA_949287685.1 uncultured Christensenella sp.
CTCGTGGGTGGTGAACCGCTGACATTTCCGCCGTTTAGGTTGTATGAAATTGAATAACTTGACCTTTCTACTAAATCCTCAAAAGGGAAAGTGAAAGTTATTAAACTAGCATTCAAAATGTTTTGTGCAAAAAAGCCATTGGTTGACCACTGATTGCTACTTCTTGTAAATTGCGGATTCATCACCCCGTCATTATTACCTGTCATAGCAATTGTACAACTATTAGCACTCCACGAATACCCGCTATTTAAAATTGCTTCTATAGTTAGTGATAAATGCAAACTCCAACTAACCTCTCCAGTAACAGACTCAATAGTACCAAAAGTATTATCGTAAGTAACATATACTCTATTTATAGTCGAAAAGCCTGAATCGAACTCAAAAGCCTCGATCACGGTGGCGGCGGAAGTTGGGGTGAAAAATTGCGGGTGAAGTGTGAAATAAAAAGACAAACCAAAAAATACACTAATAGACAAGGCGAAAAGTGGCAAAATTGTAATAAATTTATTAAATTTTTTCATTCACTCACCTTTTAATAAACATTTTTTATTTGTGTAAACGCAAGTAAAACAATTCATTTTTATAAGTGCTCTAATATTGTTAAAAATATACCAAAATCTAGATAATATTATGATATAAAATATGATAAATTAGATAATCACATTGTTAATTTTATGTAAGTTTACATAAAAAGTCAAACAAAAGATAATATTATTACCTAAAAAATCTAAATTTTATAAAATTTGAGTAACATAATTTCCTGCATTAGATAACAATATGGTGTAAAATATAATATAAAAAACTAAAATTAATAGTGAGGTTGTTAACCATGAGCAACAAAAACATAAAGAAAAGCAATGCAGATTTAGCAGAAAGAGTAGCGTTTTTCCGCGCAAAAGCAGGGTTAAGTTGTAGCGAACTGAGTGGGCGCATTGATAAAAGCACGAATTATATCAATAGATTTGAGTATCTAAAATTCAACATTCCTGCGTATGTAATCTATGATATTTGCGAGGCGTGTGATGTGACCGTTGAGGAGTTTTTTAGTAATGATTATAAACATTATGAAGACAATCAACAACTTGCAAGTACAATTAATAAAATGCCATTTGAGATGCGCAAACAACTACTGACCTTTGTTGATATGGTTAATAAAAAGTAAAACATATTGAAAGTTATAACCTGTAGGGTTAAAGTTATTCAATATGTTTTTTGTTTATAAGAGGAATAGATCCTTCGGCGCGGAAAGCGCGCAGCTCAATAAAAGTAATCAAGCGGAATAGATGCTTCTGTGCGAGGGCGCACTGCCGATATATAAGTAAAGCTATTCGCTCTTAATGTTGTCTACAGTTAATTTAGAATGTTTAAAAAGGAATAGATCCTTCGGTGCGTGGGCGCACCCCCTGTATAATGTAAATAAGGCTACGCGCTTTGGGTGATTGTTTGCGGTTAGTTTGGTGATTTTTAAGAGGAATAGATCCTTCGTCGAAAAGCTCTGTAAGCAAGGCTCAGAATGACAGTGATTTAAAAGTACTACGAGTACGACTTTGCACCCTCTTATTGCGTGTGCGGCTACGCACCGCGGGTCGAGGCTCAGGATGCCTTCCCGTTTTCGGGAAGTCTGGCGCGTGAGTACTTAGTACGGCAAAAAACGAATAGTTTTGCGCCAGCCCCTCTGCCTCTTATTATTCAAGGTTGTATCCCGAGATTTTTAAGAGGAATAGATCCTTCGTCTGAAGGCGCTGCGGGTCGGCACTCAGGATGCCTTCCCGCTCGCGGGAAGTCTGGCGCAAGAGTGCTTAGTACGGTAATAAACGAATAGTTTTGCGCCAGCCCCTCTGCCTCTTATTATTCAAAGTTGTATCCAAAGATTTTTAAGAGGAATAGATCCTTCGTCTAAAGGCGCTGCGGGGAGCGCTCAGGATGACCAATAAATGAAATGTACTGCGAACACGACTATGTACTTTGAGCCGACTTTGGAAAAATAGCTTGTTATACCCGCGATTAACAATACTCTCGCGCCAGCCATATGTTCTCTTATTGTTTATAAGTCTAAAAAACCTCAACCTTTAAAGGTTGAGGTTTATAATTAAGTTAGGTTTATAATTAAGTTATATAATTACAAGAGTTCGAGGTTTTTCTTGAAAACTTTCTTGAAGTCTGGCAATGCCTCTTTAGCACGCTTTAACTCAAACGAGATATCTTGACCATTTGAAATAGTTTTCATAATGACCGAATCCCCCAAAACATCACAGACAACATCTGAAACCAACTTTTGCTGTGTGCTATCAAGAGCAACGGCAATCTTTAAAATCACCGCTAACTTCTTAACCGCGACAAGGTCATCATCGTTTACGATATCTTTAAACTTTACCCAATCGCTGAGATTAAACTCCTCGCTATGTTGAGAAGCCGCGATAAACGCCGACACTACCAAATCGTGGTGGCTAAGTCCATACAAATCGGAGTTTAGAATCACCTCGAGCGCATCTTTTCTGCTCGGCAAGTACCGTAGTCTCGAGCCGCTATCATAAAGGAAACTAGCGACCTTTAGCGTGCGGATATATTGTCTAGGGAGTTTGTGCATTACTCGCAACTGTCTAAACAAAACCGTACATAAGTAGTAAACCTGTGCAGGGTTTGTCGCATTCACTGGGTGGTATGTTAGGTTCGCCGTTAGTCCGTACATTACGACATCGACAATAGGCTTCTCCATAGTTTGTGGTATACACTGGTTAAACAACACACCCGTTGCGACAGTAGATGTGGACACCATAAACTTTTGAATATTAAACGCATCAAACAACCCCTTTACCATGGCGAGTCCTGTGGCAATAGTGCCAGCAGATTTTGCCGAAATACCGCGAATACGAGTGCGTTTGTCGAGGTCGAGCCCTTTGACCGCATCGTATACATTATCGAAGTCGTGTCGGTCAAACTCATAACCATGTGAAAGGTCGAGCGGGTATTTTTTACCGCGGCGACTAATCTTGGCGATGCTATCGAAAACATCCCCCACGCCAACAAAACGAGTGTCTGCGGTGAAAACTTCTTGAATCCACGGAGTCTCGCTGATTACGCGCTTTTTAAAGAATTCCGCCATTTCGAGCATTTGCTTTTCGGGAGTGCCAGCGCTCTCTAAAAATAGCGATGCTAGCGACTCAGCACCAAAAGGCACAGTGCTGCTGTTTATAATAGTTTTACGCGAATAGTGAATAATCTCGGTGTATTCATCATCAATATATACAATTATGCCCTTAGGCGCATCGAGGGTGTTAATCACGCCGTTATAGACAGAAACCATCTCATCCTGCTCCTGCATTAGGCGAATCTTAAAGCCTGATGCAATCTCAATTTCCTCAATAAAGCCGTAGTGGTTTTTCGCCTCGTGAAAAGCAGGAGTCGCGTATGCTGTCGCCTTTGTCACATTGAGCGCATCGCAAAGTTTGCGAAATCTCTTTACGATTTTTACCACATTGTCAATCTGTGTGGGTTTTATAAAGCCATCGCGATTTATGTCCTCGTAAATTTTGATTGGCTCTACGAATTGGTCAAAAATCTCAAAAGAAATCTCCGGCACATACCACGCTAGCACGAGTTTGACATTCCTAGGCGATAATTCAAGTAATGCTATTTTTTCCTTTTTTAATGAATGGAAATCTGTAATCTGTTCTTTATCTGTATTCAAAGCCTTAATCCTTCTTTATAGTAATTGCTGAAACTGGACAAACGCCTTCGCAAGTCCCGCATTTGATGCAAACTTTTGGGTCAATCTCTGCCTTTCCATTTTCATCAAACTTGATTGCGCCAACTGGACACATATTTACACATGCGCCACAACCAAGACAAGTATTTTTGTCAACCATACTTTTTTCTCCTTTACTTGGTTTTTTAGCACTATATCACACATTTTATACTTTTGTCAAGATGTAACTAACAAAAAAATCATTATAAATTATAAAAAAAGTATTTAATTTCCATAAAGAATATTGCCAATACATTGCGTACAATTTTTTTACTACACTAACCGATAAAAATCGCTATTTTTACACATAAAAACACAAATTTTATGCAACCTTACTCATGCTAACTACTTATAAAAAATAAGCAATATTTTGTCTCTTTTATGCAAAGCATAACGATACAAATGCTATATAACAAATGATGGGTGCATGTCTGCATTAATGCAGACTCGCACCAAAGCCACTCACTTCGCCCGTACGCAAGTATGCTACTTGCTATAGTCCTCGCCTTTTGTCTCTTTTATGCAAAGCATAACGATACAAAAAAGCGAGTCCTATTACGCAAAATAAATTTTGCGTACGGGCTCGCTCGTTCTCCTTTGGTGCGGTCAAGAGGACTTGAACCTCCACGGCCTTAAAAAGCCACAAGATCCTTAGTCTTGTGCGTCTGCCAGTTCCGCCATGACCGCATATTTTTGATAACAAATTTATTTTATCACAAGTTAGACATAAAATCAAGGAATTTTTGAAATAAATTTTCAAAAAGCCTATAAATTCTCGCAAATTTTATAGATATGTGGTATTTTAGACTTGGAAAATGATTCAATAATCAAGAAATTAGTCGAACTATTGACTTTTTTCGTGGTTTGTGGTATAGTTACCAAAAGAAGTTAAGGGGGCTAATATGGCACAGGCTCACAATAAACTATCGGGTAGTTATCGACCGAACAAACTCTCATTTGACCAGGATGCGACATACCGACAAGATAACTTCCCTCGTGACCGAGTCTACAGTATTTACTCCCCCAAAAAATCGCAAGAAAAAAAGGCCAGCAGTTTACGGGCTTTTAACATTGATTCTTTCTCGCTAAAGCGCAATTTGCTGGTGTCGAACCTACCCCTTACTGAAAAGGCGCGTATGCAAAAGTACAACATCTACTGCTCCCCTAAAAACTACGCAATTATGGCGGCAGCACCGAAGTACATTTTTGACACCTACCACTTTGTCTTTGAGCATAATGACACCTTATTTGAAAAAACGCACTTTTTTGCCGTGGCACCGACACTCGATAATGGAACAAACGAAGGGTTGCCTGTTTTATACCGCTTTAGCGTGTGTCGTGAAGTAAATAATCCCGAACATTTTTCCTTTAATCTATACAGTATTGTAGGCGGCTATGAGGATGGCTTTTACTTTATCAGTAGACTAGATAACAACAATAAAGAATTCACCCACAAGGTGCAAAATCCGTACTTAAAATCAAGCACTATGGTAAACGCCAGCCACCTGAAGCCTGATAATAGGTTCCAAGTTGTCCCCTTCCCCCACATTCACAGACCTAAGTTTACTGCCACAGAGCGCGACCGCAGAGAGGCCTCTTATCCATATCATTTGCCTGAACTAAAGGGGGCAGATTTTGCAAAATGTTTAGATAAATATATGGAATTATATGGTATTTCAAAAGATATGATTTTAGCACGCGACAACTGTCTCATTGAGCAAGTTTTAAAAGTCGCCAAAATCCACCACTTACACGAGATTATCAAAACAACCAGTGCTAGCGACATCGAAAAATTTGACCTTTTGAACTTTGATAGTTACTCGAATGTTAATCACGAGCGCGATAAAAAACTCGAAATTCCCGAACAAAAACTTGGTAGTCCGTATTTGAGATATTAAAGCACCCTTTTACCCTAAAGGGCTTTATTTTTGTTTGTCGTGATACAAAATTGTATTAAAAGTCGCATTTAAACTAGGCTAGTACTTGTATGTAATTGTTTTAAGCGGAATAGGTCATTCGGGCAGCGTATTGCTAAGTATTCCTAATGTTACCTTTCACTCTACGCTGAGTTACGAAGGCACTGCGGGTCGACACTCAGGATGCCTTCCCGCTTAGAAAGTGCGGAATTACCTTTTTAGTCCTCGATGGGTTTAAACAAATGGTTGCGCTCTGGGTGTGTGATTGCGCTCAAAATATGCTCGTGCACCTGGTGAATGTGCGGAGCGATTGAGTTAAGCAAGTCCTTTATGTACTCGCGTTGAGTATTTTTGTCCGCTGGGCAATCGTTATGAAACACGGGGAGATTCTTAGCCTGAGCGCGAACTTCCCGCTCCCATACGAGAATCATTGGGCGAATGATGATTATATCAGTCTTGCTCAAATGCGTGACTGGCAAAAAGGTAGACATACGGCTCTCGTAAAAAAGTGAGAGAAAAAATGTCTCGATTAAATCATCGGCGTGATGCCCTAGGGCTACCTTGTTACATCCGAGTTTTTTAGCGGTTTCGGCCAAAATAGCGCGGCGTAGGCGGGCGCACAGACTACACGGATTTGGCTCCTTGCGAATTTTGAACAATATGTCAAAAATCTGCGATGGTACCACCGTATGCTCTACCCCGAGCCTCTCGCAAAATGCGCTGATTTTGCTAAAATCAGACTCGCCGTTATGCATATCGACAGTAATAGCCACCACCTCAAACGGCACTGGGTAATAATTTTTTAAACTCGCTAGTGCCTCGAGTAAAGTTAGACTGTCTTTTCCCCCACTGAGCCCCACGGCGATTTTGTCCCCCGCCTCTATCATATTATATAATTCGAGCGCTTTGCGCACTTTTCCCTGTATTCTTTTCATAACTTTCTCCATAATCAATTCACTTAGCCCGTACGCAAGTATACTACTTGCTATAGTCCTCGCCTTATTTTATCAAAAATTATCGCAAAATACAATATTTCGATAAAATTTTCCGCACAAAACTCTAAAAAGCAACATAATGTACTTTTAATTGCCATAAATTTTTATTATGGAGGTTTAAATGGACATTATAGAAGTCGCTAATTACTACCTTATTAATAAAACCACGATACGAGAGTGCGCAAAACACTTCGGCAAAAGTAAAAGCACCATTCACAACTACCTACACCTCGTACTACCCAAGGTTAGTCCAAGTTTATATAAAAAAGTGAGTGTGCAAGCACAACTCAACTTTAATAAAAAGCACATTCGCGGAGGTGAATCCACAAAGGAAAAATACGCTAATCTTCGAGCTTCGGCCTAAACACCAGCCACCACACCACAAAAGCAATCACCGCGAGTGCGGCAAACGCAACGCTTACCCAAATAATTGCAGGGTCTGCTTTGGGATTCCACTTTGCGTACAGGGTAACATCGCTAGTAAAGTAATTATTGTGAATATCTACCTTGCTGCGCATAGAAAAGTCCTTATCTGTGTACCAGCCGCCAAAAGTATACCCCTCACGCGTAGGCACTAAATCATCCAGCACACCCGAGCCATCCTCTGCATATGCTATAGAACCAAAATCGACCTTGATTGATTCGAACTGGTCGCTAAAGGTAATAGTCACAACAATTTTTTCAATTTTTGCATACACAATAACATCGCCCGTACTACCTACTGGGATATCTGCTGCGGGAGTGTTTAACTCCTCATCGGTGTACCACCCTACAAACCTATACCCGTAAATTTCGGGCGTAATAGTTGATAGTGGCACCCCTGTCTCAATGGTATAAGTATCGCTAGCATTTATACTAGCACCTGCAGGCAGCCCGCGAAATTCAATTTTGTACTCAATCGCATCAAGGCTAGCATACAACACGATATCGCCGAACGCAGTCTCTGGCAACAAGTAATTTCCACTAGCACTATCAAGGCTCAAGTCCACGATTTCGGAGGCGCTAATATAATACCAGCCATTAAAAGTGTAACCCTCTCTATTAAGCGCTGGGACATTAAGAGGCAAACTATCCACCGTATAACTCGTAGGTAGCCCCGCCCCCGCGATTTCCTCAGCGGAAATATTTTTATCAATTAACGCACCATCCACAATCTTTGACTCGCGACAACTAATAGTAAAAGTATCAGTTTGCTCCTCCGCTAGGCGCAAAGTGCTAATATTTTCGATACTACTCACCCCGCCAAATGAGAAAAGCAATAGCGTAACAAGTAATACCGCAAACACGCCTGTGTGTAATAAAACCTTTTTCATAAGCCCCCCATTTTTTTATATTATACCCAAAATGTCGAATAAAATCAAATAAAAGCGGCATATATACAAAGAAAACGCATCTTAGAAGTAATACTCACTAAAATGCGTTCTCTAGTATAAACTAAATTAGCGTTTATTTATCGTTATCAGATAGCACGATTTGTTTTATCTCGTTTAGATGCTCAAGTTCGAGTAACTCAATCTTGCGTTTGGCATCAGCATATGCTAAGCGTAGAATTTCTGGATACTTCGGGTCCTGCACCTTTTCTAACATTACATTAGCAAGTTTTAGCAACTCATCCTTTGACTTAAAATCAATAGAGGTAAGTATCTTTTCAAACACATTGTAGCTCATCTCGATAACCTTTGGGTTATTTGGGGTCAATTTTTCTTCCATTTTATACACTCCTAATATTATTCATCACCTTTTTGTCTCTCTGCCTCATTTTCAATGCTGCGAATATGCAAGTATCCTCTGTTTAGAATCGGGGTAACAAATTTGTCATCCAAGTAGTCCTTTAGTTTCTTTTCCCCGCCAACAGAATCAACATACTCGACAAAAGTCGGAGTAGTCATTCGCGGCCCTGTGACAGAGAGATTTTTCTCGCGGAAGCGCACAACCTCTCTAATGAGGCTGTTTGCTACTTCAAGTAGTTCGTTACATACTTCCCTCTCAGCCTGATATACTGAATTGTCGAGCAATTCCTCATCGCGCTTATGCTTTCTCGCCTCTTTATCAACGGCACCATCGAGTAGCCCCGATACAACAGAGTATAACTCGCTCTCATTGTGACACTCAACGGAATTGTCGAGGTTATCGAAATACTCACGACTATTTTCAGCGCATTCTGCGGCTGCCTTGTTATATAACATTCCCTCAGCCCAAGACTTCGCAAACTTGTCCTTTACAATACTAGAGACAAATTTCACGCAAGCCTTTTCTACCTGAGTCGAGGTGCATTTTACCTTGTCCTTTGTTACTTCGGTAGGGATTTCGCCCATTCTACGAGGCCCGTAGAATTCTTGCTTCTGCTTGCTAGGCTTTTTCTTAACGACCGCAGTTGTGCCATTATCCACGACTACATCACTAGCAGTGTCCGTATTCTCGACATTCATGAAGTCATCGAGAGTAGTGGACTTGACATTCGCATTCACTTCTGCCTTGCTCGGGTGCGATGCCTCTGTCTTGGCTATATCATCTCTATCAGGCTGTCTCGGTAGCAAGTCACCAAAGTCATCTGCTGCGTGGCTATCTTGTTGACCACGCCCATTGCGCCTCTCAATCTCCCTAAGGATTTCCTCGCGCTTTCTCATAATTGCCTGACCATACTTTGTATTTCTTTGGCTAGGTCTCACATACAAATTGTTAAGCTCGTTCTCTAAATCAATAATTGGCTCGAGAATCTCACTAGATTCTGACTCAGAGTGTGATGCGGGAGCAACGCCACCTGATATGGTGCGCTTTTTCAACTCCTCCTCAATAAGCTCTCTTTTTTTCCTGTCTGGATTACGAGGGTGCGCCTCACCAGCCTCAAAAGGCTGTGTCTCGGTACTATTGAAGTTTTCTGCATATGGATTCTCGCTAATCCCCTGCGCCATACGACCAAAATCACCAAACTCTCTCAACGAGCGAGCAGCCTCAAGTTCTTTGAGTTTTCTCTCTATAATGTGCTTTTTATTCATACGCACCGAACGCTGTGACTCGATTCTGTTAGGCTCAATGTTGATTGCCATATTCATTAAGTCCTCAATTGCCTGTTTGTACTCCTCGCTTTCTGGCTCGAGTTTTGGCTGTGGAGCCGGGCTTGGTAGAGGAATTGGCTGTGGCTCAGGCTTGTACGGAGGAATGATGACACTATCCCTATCAATTTCAAAATCGGCATCGAGAGTAATTTGATTCTTTGTATAATCTCTATAGAAATCATACTCATCGCTAGTCGCACAAATTCCGTTAAATACCACAAGGTCTTTTTGCGTGTAGAATGCGCGCTTGGTCGCTGGGACACCTTTTATATAGAAGTACTCTGTTACATTGTGCTCGCCCTCGGAAACTAACTGGCGCATAGTCTCTGGACCAAGAGGTGCAGCATCCTTAGCAATTTCTGAGTAAATTAACTCAGAAATTTCCTCAAATTTATCAAAACTTGCTTTTGTGCAATCTTCGCCATTGATGTCGTACGAGAAAGTGCCATCCTCGTAATTATATTTAATCAAAACATCCTGACCATATACCTTTTTAGAAAAGCTCTTTTCCTTTTTCTTAACTTCCGCTGTAGGCGTAGGAGTCGGTGTAGGAACGAGCCCTGGCTGTGGCTTAGGCGAAGGTGTAGGCAAAACTGGGACATTGCTAGGCTCTGAAATCGCTCTGCTGTTTAGGTACCCAAAAATGTAATCGAGCGCCTCGGTATTTTGGGTATTGCGGGCAAAATTGAAGTTTGATGCCCCTAAAATGTTAGTAGTGGGGGTCGCACGGCGACTATATAGCGCTGAACCTAAATTTACGGCGCTAGTCGTGTCAAACTGCTCGTATTGCGCGAATGTGTCAAGACTGATACCGAAGTCTTGTGCAAAGTTATTAATGCTTTCCGCATAGTAGTCGGCAATGAGTGGCATAATGTTTTCATCTTGAGAATCAATGCTATTTAAGTGCTGTGCCGCCTCGACCTTAAAGAAAGTACTCATAACTCTAGCATCCTGAGGGTCGAGATCGAGCATCTTACACATATCACTAGCGACTAGGCACGCACTTGCCCTACTAATCGCGTGACTACACTCGTTAAAAGTGCCGATACTAGGCAAATTGTTTGCCGAGGTCGATGTAATCAAGCGCTGAGTCTCCTCAACATACGGGCGTACAGAAGCCTCCGCCATAGACTTTAGTACCATATAGAGTTGCTCACTCTGTGAGTTTTCGGTAGAGAACTTCACAGTATATGCCCCAGGGAGTCCTGTCGTGCGGCTATTAGTGTGATTTCTAAAAACATTTCGAATAGTACGGAGAGGCCCGTAGTATCTACGCTTTGTAATCTCGACATTGCCAGCCTCCAAATCATCTGAAGCGACTAATCTAACACGCGCTTTACGCGCGATTGTGCCCATTATCCTATCGAAATTCTCAATAGTCTCCATATTTTGGAAACTGTTAAGTGACACGCCATCCATAATCTTGGGCGGTGCGTAGGTATCCTCACTCAAAAGCGGGTTAAATGTAGCATCGCGCCTGTTTTTTAGGCGGTGTTCCTCAATTATGGGGTTTTCCACAATCAACTCAGCCTTCAATAGATTAAAGTACTCTCTAGGGGTAATCTTTTCCTCGTTTAGTCCAATAATTGCCCAGTTATCGACATCGGGAGCAGCGTGGCGAGCGCCTGAAATAGTCTCCAAACGGTTTTTCGCAACGCTCTCGTTGATTTCCATATCGCGGAGTTTACCCAAAATTGACCTAGAAGTATAGTTGTTATTAAGTAATGAGTAAGCCTCACGCATAGGACCTGTTGAGGCATTCGCAATAGCGCGTGCCTCGGGGTCTGTGATGTTGTTAAAAGTAAAACTACTCTTAGCATCATCGAACTTTTTACCATAAAAGTCGGTACCGATAACATTGGTTAGATTTTCCACAAAGCGCCCATCACCCATTGGCCAGTGGTCAAAAAAACCTCTATTTAAAATCTTTTTGCGAGAGAACCAATACCTTTTGTTTTTCAAGGCATCTCTCAAATTCTCTGCTGTAACAGCAGGGCGCGCTCTCGATGTGAATGTATCCACATTTTGAGCGGTGTTTGTTCTTTCTTCTCTTTCCATATCCTACCTCATATTTAAATCTCGGTTATAGTATATCATAGTTTTGTATAAAAATCAATATGCTTTTTTTATTTTTTTGTTGCTACAACGCAAAAAAGCAGTGGTTTATACTAACACTGCCTAAAATTATAGTTTTGCGATTTTCTTTATGGCTGGGTTTGCCTCAATCATAAAGGTAGTCCTACTATACGCGCTCGCGATAAAGAAGCATTCACCACGCCCCGCAGTCACGATTGTGTCCTGCTCATCTTTGTTAATCTCGCCCGCGTTTCGATATAGATTTACAAGGTCGGTAATATCGTTGGGCGAAAGGGAGAAAATCATCGAGTACTGACTGGCGTTAATTACGGCACTCGCCTGGCGCTCGATATCCTTACTACCTACAAAGTCCTTAATATTCTGGGTAATGACTATCTGCATACCGTTATACTTTCTAATACGCTTTGCCATTTGCGCCATAAACTCTAGTGCTACTGGGTATTTGGGGTTAATAAACAAGTGCGCCTCATCAACGGTAACGATAATCTTTCGATTGGTTTTATACTTTTCGTTAAAGTCCTTGTTTTTCAAAATCTCGTTGTCTAGGTACTTAAATACGAGTAGCATCTGCGCACTGGCAACGGACATATTACGGTTACTAAGTAGCGACTGGAAGTTAAAGCAGACTAGGTTTTCATCGGTCTCGATACTCGTAGGACCGTTCCACAACTTCGAGTTTCGCCCGCCAGTCGCGAATTTTTGCACATAAACCTCGATAATTTGGAGGTTGCGGCGGAGGTAATCATCATCGGTTTCCTCAATGCGCTTTAGAATCAAGTTATACAGGTCATCAAATATCGGGTAATCCTCGGGCTTAAGTTTACTTAAATCAGTCGAGTTGTCGATGTGTTTGTTTTTATAAATTTCTACGACCAACGAGTTTAAAATCTCAAATGCATCGCCACTCATACCCTCGAAAATTATACGGAAATACTCCTCCAAAAACTGCAAGTGCATATTATAAGTATCGCTTGATTTTTTGCTGAGTTCCGCCTTCTTTTTCTCGTAGGCTGCCAGCTCCTCCTCTGTCTCATCTCCCATGAGTTCGGGTAGGATATCATCCTCATCGGATAGGTTTGTCATAACATGGAAGGGGTTTAGAATACCGTGTACGGAACTACCTACATCGATATATTTTCCGCCTAGGTTGCGCGTTAGGTCGGTATACTCTTTTTCGGGGTCGAGAATGAATATACGGGTATTGTCGGCGGCAAGGTTTGCAAGTAGAGTCTTGGTCGCATACGATTTACCACTACCCGATTTACCGATTACAATCATATTAGCGTTTACACGCTCATCATGTAGTGGGTTATCCTTATCCATATTTACGAAAAAGTCGACAAACACGGGATAAGAATTGTACCCCACATAGAAGCCCTTTGTATCCTGTAGCGTATTCGAAATAAAGGGGAACATCGCAGCGATTGAAGTAGTCTGAATACTGCGAAGCGACTCGGTATCCTTGTCAACTTTACTAATGTTTGTACCGATAAACGCCTCGACCTGTCTACCAAACATCTCACTATATTTAAAGCCATTTTGCTTTAAAATAGCGCGGACTTCCTTTTTAACCGATTCAGCGCACATAATGTGAATGTGCATATCAAACAAGTCCTCATTACCAATTTTTAAGTCGCTGAGTAGGTCGGTCAAGGTGTCGTGCTGGGACTTTAGGTCGATTTGCTTACTTGACTTAAAGGTCGAGCGCATACGCCCCTCTAATTCGACAATGGAGCGGTCGATTGTGCGCTCTGCCTTGTCCTTTTGCACGGGAGTTAGGTTTACGACCACCTTTGTGCTCCCTAGGTGGAAAAATGGCCACGCCCACGCATTCGGCACGGAAATAGGATAGTCGGTGATTGAAAAGTTTGAATAATTTCTACCATCGATAACCGTTCTACTGGTCTTGAATACGATTTCATCGGGAATGGTCCAGTCGGCGTACTCGTTGATTGAGTGGAGTCCAAGTTCTGCCTCGTTAAAGTCCTCACCGTAGTTAGACTTTAAAAAGACTGCTAAATCGTTGTTTTTGAGTCGCCAAGACATAAGAGGCACAATACCAGAGGCTAGTGATTTTATCATACTGTCGATTGTGGTAGTTAGTCCCTCTCTATCTTTATCATAGACCACTATATAGAAGTGGTCCATATAGGTGCGCTCCATATTGCTAAGGTCTCTCAAGTGCTGCATCCTCGCCTCGAAAATCTGGCTACGGGCATCGACCTCGGCTTTGGTCATTACGCCATCGTTGGCTAATTCCAAAATTGAGTCGTACTTGCGGTCCTCATTATAGATATATCCATCCATAACCATAGGTTTTGAGGTCTTGACAATACTCACCTGCTGATTTGGACCCACGAGCCTCAGCGCATCGGCAACGGTACGGATTACCCCATCTTGCTTTTCTTCATTGAGTAGTCCAAACTCAATTGGCCTAATCTCGATTACACCAGCAAAATACTCAGTAAAGTCAATCATATCGTTTGTGATGTTTTTATATGGAATTAGTTCTTTGATATCTACATGCTTGCGCATGGGGCGCTTTGAGTACTTCTTTTTGTATGCGAGGAATTTGAATAAAATCCCCAAGGTCGTAAAGAGGCGTTTGCCATCGGCAATTGGCAAAAACAACGAAAAAATGATTGCCACCCAAGCGACACTTAAGTAAATTTTCATATTTGTGTCAATACCCTGGCTAAAAATGAGTAGCAGTAGTACCGCAATACCAATTGCCACAAAAATAATATCGGCAATGGTAATACCCTTTGCAAACTCCATTTTGACCTTTGTCTTACGCGGAATATATCTCATATATCATACCACCTAAACTAACCTATTCAATAAAAATAGTTTTCGTATAATTATATAATAAATACCCAAAAAATCAAAACGATTAAGTAGATTTTTTGTAAAAACATACAAAAAACACAAGCAAAATGCTTGTGCTTTTATAAGTTAGTATTAACCACCTGTAGTTGCGTTACCGCCGCCTGTACCTGAATCGCCAGAGTTGCCTTTCCTGTTTTGTTTTATTAATAACTCGTTGTTTTCTTGTGTTTTCTTGTTAAGGTTAGAAAGTTCCTCCACATTCTTGGTGCTTTGCATAGCAGTTTCTTTAGTTTGATGCTCAATATTCTCTAGTTTCCTTATAATTCTGTCACCAACAGTAGCAAACATAGCCTTTACATCACGCATTCTTGACATTACATCTTTGTTGTCTACCTTTACCTCGCCATCGGCATTGGTATCGGCTTGCTCAATCTCAGCACGCTGTCTACCTACGGTTGATTGCTCCTCTCTAACATCCTCACTAGCCTCATCAATATGGATTTCACCATCATCAATTACATAATCATCAGGAACCTCGGTACCTCTACTTGTGTCAACTTCACCACGCACATTGACTGCTGACTCATCGGTATCACTGTCATTTACAATCCTTACAGGAACTGGAGTGTCTGTATTAGCGGCAAATTCAGCTGAAGTAGGTACTCCACTACCAGTTATAGGAGTTGCGGTTCTACTCGAATCTGTAGTTGTTGTAGTAGAATCTGAAGTGTCTGTAATCGGAGTTTCACTAGGACTAGGACTGCCGCCAGCGCCGCCGCTACCTTTGTCGCCACCACCGCCCGGCTTTTTGGTGGTGTCGAGGTTATTTTTCGGAGTTTCTTTAGACTTGTCGCCATCGCCTGGCTTATCCAAGCCCATTTCTTTAGCATATTTCGCTTGGTTCTCCATACTTTGCTTGTATGCCTTGTATGCCTCTTCCTCCGCCTTTTTCTCCTCTTTTTTCTTCTTGCGGCGCTCGAACCCTTCTAACACGGGCATACCAGGTCCAAACTTAGCGGCGCCCTCCTCAATTTTCTTGCCAAAGCCAGTAGCGGCCCATACATTTTTCATACTGCTGCTTGATAACTCGTGATGTTTACCCGCTACACTGGTATAGGTAGTTTTACCATTCACCTTTCCTGTCGCTTCGGTGATTGTTCCTCCTTTTTCTAGATAGTCGCGCGCAGCCTTGCGATGTTGCTTGTATTCGTTACGCTTTGCCATAGCCTCGCTATCTTTAAAGGCGCGACCGCCAGTCATTCTGTTACCTGCGGAAGCCATAGCGCCTCGAGCGTTTGTAAGTAGACTTGTGGCTTTCTTTCTATCATATGCGCGGGTATTTGCCTCATCGCGATTACGGACATTACCACTAGAATCAAATGCCATTTTGTCTAGGACTTTATTTTCAATTATCCTATTAGCCAAACGGCGACCCATATTGGCACCAAATTTAGCGGGACCAAGAGCGATATTTGCGCCGACACCGATTGCTTTTGCGCCGAAGTCTTTTACTTGTTTACCTGTGCTCTCGCCTTGTTTTAGCGCATCACCCTGACCGACTAATTCGGTGACAAGGTCAACTAGCGACCTAATGGACACAAGCCCCGTGAATATAAACAAGATTTGCACGATTGCATTATACAGTCCGTTCATTCCGCCATCTGGGAATATCTGCACATCTTGCATAAGGGTCAGCACCATAAACACAAGGTTCATACCCAAAATTGGGCCGTATGCCGAAAAGACTCGTTTCACGAACATTGTACGCCAAGCGCCATATCGCCCGCCGCCATCGAGTGGCATTAGCGCCACCGCGACTGGGGACAGTACAAAGAGTACGCACAACTCAAAGATACGCTGGATGACACCGATTAGTAGATTCAGCATCATCATACACACCGCAAATCCCGCGACATACCCTATTAAGTAGTTATACGACAAGGGGTTATAGTAATAGAAAACCAAGTCGTAACTCGTGATTGAAAACACGGTAAATGTTTGAGTATATCCCCAACCTTTATTTCCTTCGACAGTGGCGGAGCCAGTCGTAGGACTGTACGCACCGCGGAAAGCCTGGTCGATAGCCATTGCGACTGCCTCTTGGTCGTAGACAGCGGGCATACCTGGTATCCATTTTTGGTTTTCCCAAACATTTCGAGCAAAGTCCGCATCGCCCCTCGCCCTATTACAATCCCACGCAGCAGCGACAAAGACCTGTGTACTAAACGACCTAGCATCCTGGGAGGTGGCGCTATCTAGCATTCGTAGTACGATATTCGACACTGCGATACCCATAATACACACGATTGGCACGATCGCAAAGTACGCAATTGCCTTGATTGCGCTCTTGAATACGGGGCCTTTTGCGTTGTCTTTTTCATCAAACTCGGTCTTTAACACTGCAATAAATGTGGTGATAAACAGTAGTATAATTGCCGCAATTAGAATTGAGAAAAATACTGCCTGCACGGTCGGGTCGGTAAAGAATTTCTCCACCATATCCCCCTCGACCGCTACACCATTATCGTAGTACACATCGAGACCTGCTACTCGCCTAAATACTAGCTGAATTGCATCCATTATGTAGAATAAACCCATTTGCAACCCATAGAATATTGCACCTACTATGTATGAAAAAAAGTTGAAAATAGGTTGTACAATTACATTATTAAATGCATCGGATAGCCAATCAATCAAGCCATCGAGTAAGCCACCGAGTTGTGAATATGCTGCTGCCAAGTCCTTTCCTCCCGTTTTTTACTTGTACTTTCTAGCATTTTTTGTCTAATTATAGCAAATTAAAGTCATTTAAGCAATAAAAAATATTGCATATTGTGAAAATTATGTGAAATTTTTGTAGTATAAACTACCTAATAATAATATTTATAATTTTTTTGCTTTTATTTATTAATTTACTTAAATTTGTGATTGTATATATTGTTTTGCGCCCTCCAAACTATCAAAAATGGAAGTGCTTTCTTTGGTGTAAACTAACAAAGCCTCATATAAATTATCAATTGAAACTGCTGTAATTTCAGCATCGGGATTTATATTCCCCGCCCAACATTCGACTAAAAAAGTGAGGTTTTTGGGAATGATTTTATACATTTTTCCCTTATCTTGCGAGTAAAAAGTATTCGGGTCATTAGATATCAAAGAATGCTTTTTAGAGGTTTGCGCTAAAATTTTACGGTTTTCTTGGCGTGAAAATTCATTCTGTACCTTTACATAGCGATTAAGGCTTAAAAAAGTAGGATAACCGATTACTGCCACATCGCTAGCAAGGCGTGCTATTATAAGTTTAAACTTTATATTATTGATGCAAAATTGGAATAAATCTGCATCTAGCACGACATTTTTACCCTCTTTTAACACAAATTCTGCGGTGATATTTATCTTTTTTAAAAACTCTTTACTTAAACTATCTGTAAAGATATCTATGCCTGCGATAAAAAATTTTTCGCCAAAGCAAAGTTCTTGGAAATAGGGTTTTTTGAACATTTTATTCCTCTATAGTTAAATCAATATCGCCTAAAAGCAATGAAGTTAGCAAGAATTTAAAAGTGTAGTCATAATCCTCGCCGTGGTCGTATACGGGGACAAAAATCATCTCGACAAAGTCCGCCTCATCGGTACATAAGTAATATCCTGACAAGTCGACCTCCTCGCCAAAGTGGTTTGTAACTATATACTCCTCCCCGCTATCGCCGAAAGAGACAGCGCTGCCCAGCTTCCCCGCGAATACATTGCGGTAGGCGTTTTCTACGCTATAAAATGTCTTTTCGTGGGTATTTTCTATACCTGTGTTAAGTAATTCGGTTTTGTCGGGGAAAAAGAGAGGTGTATAGATTAGCGCTGAATTTGTCTTATCCTCTACAAAAAAGGCATCGGTGCTAACCTCGGAATCGGGGCTAGTTAAATCGGCGGAGGTATTATCATAGTCAAACGACTGAGTCGAGTCAGTGTGAATGCGGAAAACATGATTGATGTAGTTTTCGCCATCGATATGTAGGCGGAGGTATATATCGAGGGTGATGTCATTTTTGCTATCGATGTACGGGAAAAGCATATCAAACTGCCATAATTTCTGTTCTAAATCAAGCGTGGTGTCCCCAGTCTCGGCATCGATATTTGAAATGCCGTTTGGGTACCAAACTACGCTCTTATACTCCTGATAGTCCATATTGTCGAGTTTTTTAACTTCCTCCCCTGTGCCGAGTGTAAAAAATTTATTAGGGTCGATATCTGTAATCTCTAGGCGAGTGTATGTAGGAAAATCGGCTGAAATTGCGGGAGTGAGGGTATTGCCGCTTGTATCATAAGTGCCAGCGACAAAATCGACTATTTCTCTAATTGTGTCTAGGTAATCATACTTATAAATCGTACTAGAAGTAAATGTATGTGCGGCTGTGCCATCCATATCGTAGTAAACGGTCTCGGTAGTAACTACTGGCGGGTCCTCGGGGTTCTCGCCTGGAGTCTCCACCTCGTATGTGTAACTTGGCTCGGTGTACGAGATGCTAGCGGCTTCGCGATTAATAGCTGTAGTGCCGATAATAGTATCTTGAATATAGGTGTACAAAAAGTCGGCATAGTCCTTATTAGCGGTAATACCCAACTTATCAATTTGATAAACCGCCTCATTTATCGCCACGCGAATAGCGGTAGGCCCCAAAAACTCCATAGTTTCATACGAGGTTAAGGGATAGCCTAAGGCGTATTCCATTAAATTTAGTTGCACATACGGAGTAAATGTCTCGACAAAGGTTTCGTTGTAATTGTCCCCTATCATATTTGTGCCGAGGTTAAAATTCCACTTCGTATCACTTGAGTATGTGCGCTCGAATGTCCACGAAGCGGTATTAACATCATAAGTCCCCGCCAACCCCGAAATAACGCGCTCAATTGCGTAATCGTGTCCCTCGAGCAATCGAGCCTCGCCCACTGTAGGTGCATTTGCCTCAATAACTACTGTCGTGCTGGTGGGCGCGCCGCTAGGGAGTAGCGAAGTGTCGGCATAGAACTCGTAAACTATGTCTTGGGTGTCTATACCCCCCTCCTCGCCATAGCGACCAACAAGGCTATATAGTATTGTCCTAGCGACAATCTCGTACTGCAGGGCGGCATTTTCGTTAAATTTATCGCGATCCGCCTGGAGAGTAGCATCGGTGCTAGTATCCGTTGCCTTTGGAATATAGGTGGCGCGGACACCTTGAGTTAATTCCGCATTTTCTGCCATATTTTCGGCATCTACAGTTTCATTGTCGTAGTCGAGCGATGGGTATTCCTTTTCTCCACTCTGTAGCCTATCATCGGTAAAATCGCCCGCACCTGGCGTACTACCACCTGGGGTCGTAGGTGTGCCGAACCAATTACATCCAGCAAAGCAGAAAGTAATCAACAGCACTATGCTCATTAATGACTTTTTCGGCACTTTTTCCTCCAATTTTTAGTTTTTATAGTGATTAAATAGTGAATTTAATAAAAAAGTTGATAGTCGATAGCCAAAAACTATCTACTATCAACTCTACTAACTACCATTATTGAGTAGGCAAAACTTCTGCCTCTGGGCTAATCCATGCTGGCAAGTATGTCACGAACAACTTCATTAGCAAAATCAGAGCAATTACACTAACGATACCGATAACGAAGTTAATAATACGCTTTTTACCCTCTTGCTGCTCATCTGCGCTCTCGGCACGCGCCAACTTCACACCAAGCACGATAGCATAGATGATACCAGCAGTACCAATCAACACGAGTAGCGGATAAATGATGAGGTTGATTGCATCGCAGACCTCGTATACCCACTGCCACCTGTCCTCCTCTCCTGGGGTCTCCATTAGAGGAACATTAGCACTAACTTTCATAACGCCATTAGCGGCTTGGAACAAAAGCTCACTTATGCTTAACATAAATCAAATACCTCCGAATTTTTTGATTTGATTTTAAATTATGTTTTGCTTGGAATTAAAAAGTATGCGTAAAATTTGAAAAATCAAGAGAGAAAAACAAGCAAACACAAATTTATGAAATTATATTACCAAATAAATTTGACAAAAGCAAATTAATTAAGTACAATTTTAAAGAAATTTTAATTTTTTTTATGTTTTTTGGTAAAAATATCGAAAAAGTGTAAAATTTTGCGTTTTGTATAGGAGTGTATGTATGAGTAAATTTATGAAGTACTTGTTACTATTTGTTGGGTTTGCTGTAGTTAGCTTTGGACTCTCGTGTGTAATCGGCTCATTGATTCAATTCGGCGAAATCAACATAAATGGTATTCTCGGCGGATACTCGTGGTCATTCTTTGGCGTATTTATGCTAGGCTTTATTCTATATATATTATTAAAGGCTGCAGATGGCAAGTCTATATTTAAAAGTAGCAAAAAAAAGAACGATGGTAAAAAACCCACGGAACAGTTCTTTGACTCTGAGTGGCTAACCGAGCAAGAACTCAATAAAAAGTACGATGGGTGCCTGTTTACCGATTTGCACGAGCATAAAGATGGCGTGCCGATTAGGGCGAAACTCTCTGGAAATAATGTCAAAGTAAATTTACTACACGAAGTGTGGCATACTATGATCGTAGGTACTACCGGTAGTGGTAAAACCGCTGGTTACATCTCGCCCACTATACAAATTTTGGCTAGCACTAAGACAAAGCCAAGTTTGGTCATCATGGATGTAAAGGGTGAACTTTATCAAAAGCACGCGCACAAACTGACAAGTGAAGGGTACACCATAGTATCATTTGATTTAAGAAATCCTTTTTCTAGTACTAGGTGGAACCCTATGTACAAGGCCTTTAAAAACTATCAGCGTGCGCTAAACATTCGAAAAGAAGTAAAAGTGCACCACAATGACAACCCTGCGGACTGCGGGCTACAAATCATTAGTAATGTATATAACAACGAATGGTACGAATTCGAGGGGGTCGCTCACCCCAACCGCGAGTCGATTGAAAATCAGTTGACCGCGACAAAAAAGGCGCTAATGGACTCAGCATACGAGGATTTAAGCGACATTGCACTCGCCCTATGCCCTGTCTCTGAGGGGACAAATGATGCAAGTTGGCAACAGGGTGCAAAAGACTTTATCCTAGGCACGATGCTCGCGATGCTAGAGGACTCTGCCGACCCGCGCCTCGGTATGACTGCAGAAAAATACAACTTCTTTAACCTTTACCAAATTTGTAACACCAAGGACCCCGACCCTGACAAGCAGTTTGGGACCCTTCAAAAATACTTCCAGGGGCGCGACACACTATCAAATGCGGCAAAACTCGCGGGACCTATTGTAAACAACTCACCTATTACCGCAAGATCATTCTTTGGTATGATTGCAAATGCGGTAAATGTGTTTGCTGACAGTGGTGTATGTTTTGCTACCAGTGCTGATGAGATTGAGTTTGAGCATTTTGCGGATAAGCCTACTGCTCTATTTATCAAGGTGCCAGATGAAAAAGAGACTCGCCACCCAATAGCACAGATGTGTATTCTGCAAATGTACAAGACTTTGGTCGATGTGGCGAGCAGAAAAGCCGATTTGACCCTGCCTAGACATGTATATTTCGTACTCGATGAGTTCGCAAATATGCCAAAAATTCCTAGATTTGAGTCGATTGTCACGGTCGGTCGTAGCCGTGGTATTGCCTTAATGCTGGTCGTGCAAAGTTATAGACAGGTCGAAATTAAGTACGGTGAAGCGGCAGCAGATGTCATTAAATCTAACTGTAATGTCCATGTATATTTGGGTACTGAGGACCAAAAGACCAAAGATGAGTTTAGTGCGCGTTGTGGTCAAACGAGTGTCGAGGCAAAATCGACAAGTAAGAGTAAATCTAAGCAAGACACTACCGAATCGACAAACATTCAGCGCGTTAGTCGTGCGCTCATTACCCCTGATGAGTTGGGTTACCTAAAACAGGGTGAAATGATTGTATCAATGTTTAAGGAAAAGGCGCTAAAGAGCGAATTTACCTTCTACTACAAAGCAAGCAATGTATACGATTTAACTTCAGTCAGTGAAGCGTATGTGCCTCCGCGATTCTTAAACGAGCGCGATGTATTCTACGACATCAAGCAACGCAATAAAATCGTGCTGAATAGTTTTGATGACTTTGGTTACTAAGAAATACCGATTTTTTCGGTATTTTTTTATGCAATTTTATAAACTAATTAGTTTTTATAGATTATAAAAGATTTTATACATTTTTTCGAAGTTTTTATAAAAAATAAATACAGCAAAGGCACAATCTTTTTTAGCAAAAAATTAGTGGTTTTTAGCAAATTATAGCGATTTTATTTGTTTTTTTTGCGTGTATTTGGTAAAATTAATTATAAAAAAATCGTATTTTAGGGCATAAAAATAGGGGGATAAAATGACAAGTTCTAAACTTTGGTCAATTAGTGGTATAATTTATTCAATACTGATACTTTTTCTATGTTTTGCACTGGTGAATTTCGCTAGCGCTAGCAACAAATACACAAGTGCTGCTGCGGTGCCTGTTATTACTATTCAAAAGGTAATTTTGCCCGATGTGGCGGCAGATGAAGAGGGCTACCTACCCTACACCGCTCGACACATTCAAAATAGCGCTGTGGATATTTCGGATGGGCAATTCGTAATGCTCGACACTGTGGCTAACACCTATTCAAACGATGAGGGGGTCGACACCGTTGGTCGTGAGGCTGTGTTTATATCCTTTGGGTTTAACTCGGATATCACTATTCACAGTGTAAACATTACACTAAACGGGGTGTTAATCGCGCACAATGAGTATCAAACTGTAGAGGACTCCGATACGCAGTACTTTAATCAATATATTCACGGTCTCACTCCTACGGAAGTGCGTGAAAACGAGCCTGCGCTACCTGAGGACTACATCACCAAATTCGAGCGTGGTGCAAATCCCGAGGTTACTGACATTGAGGGCGAGTACCACATAACTATTGATTACTTTGATGTGACTTCACTCAATACCGAGCCATTTGAATTTACCTTCTACCTAACGACTCAAAATACATATAGCGAAGTAAACGAGCGCCCGAGTTTTTACAACACGGAGAAGTTTACTCTCGAAAATCAAGAGCACAGCATGCTCCATTACTTCAATTTTAACAACGAGTACACCACAATATACAACGAAATTGGCGATTTAACCAATCGCTCTAGTGTTGACAAACTATACTATCCTACCCTATACTACAACCCTGAAAAATACCAACTCACCATTACGCGTACCCACTATAGCACTGTTACGACAATTAACCTAAGTTTTACGGCGCGCGAAAGTACTTCTGGTGAGTATGGCGAATTAGTCGTTAGCACTGTTACGAACACTGGTAAAAGCGCATCGCGCACCTATCGAATACAAAAAGATGTGGGCGGATATTGCCTAAAAATTCAATTTGATGAGGTTGGCGAATATGTCATTACCAAAACCGCGCGACTGCGCACAGGACTAAAGGGCAATGTGGCAAGTTATGCAATCGCCAGTGGCGAAGTCGTGACCTCGAATGCTGATTTGCTAAAGAGTGAGAGACTGGTAATTAACGGGTATAGTGCGACCTATGCAAAGACCACTACCTCGACTGCGCCCTTGTATGATGACACTTATCAATACAGTGCTATGAACAATCCTACGACTACCCCTAGTGTAATTTACTGCCACGACTTTTTGACACATAGCACCGAGGTAACAGACATTAGTGTAAACGCCCCCACCCCAGTAGAGACAATTTACACTGCGGACTTTAGTTTCTTAAATACAAACTCCTCACAACTTGGCAATGCTAGTGTGCTTAGCGCAGATGGAGTATCTAGCACTCAAGCGAATGCTATAAAAGAGTTGTTATTTACAGACAAGACAGAAGGCGGGCTATTTTTCCTAAACAGCGCCTTAAATACTCGCGCTAGCACGAATCTCGCCCCCGTAAAATTCGATTACTACGGTAGATTACGCGCTAGTGAGTTTAGTTGGTATGCTTTCCGTGATGTGAATGGCAATATTACGGTATCTAACTACGCGCACAATCAATTACTCAAAGAGCCTGGCGAATATATAGTTTATCTATCCTATCAAAACATCATTCAAGAAAATGGACAAACTGAAAACAACGGTAAGACAAATCAGTACTGCCACCAAGTTTTCTATTTCGAGATAACGGACACGACCCCTACCGTTAGCATTTATCAAAAGGCAACCGGCGATGCCCCTGGGATAATGGATGCAACCGCTAGCCCGATTACAGCATACACCAATCAATTTGTGTACGCATCATGGGAGGCAGAAGGACCGTTTGATGCAAAAATTACCGCGGAGTACTTTGTATATGACTGGGATGGGTCTTTAATTAAAAATGGCGCACTTAATGGTCTTGTTTATCAACATGGCGCAAGTGGATACTACGATGTGAGCGACAACCCTACCACAATGCTATATGGTAGCAACACAGTGTATAACAACCTCTATGGTCAAGATGGTTTCTATTTATTGCAATTCAAGCGCTCAAATTCGCCTGATATGGTGATAAACCACACATTCAGCATAGACACCTCTCCTATTTCGGGGGTTTCTGCAGTCGAGGTGGAAGGCAACCGCATCGCCCTAGATGAATACGGGAACATCTCCTACATCTCGAGGCTAACCGATAGCCCAGCAGATTTTAACCTAACCACGGGACAATCCTTTGCGTGGACCTGGAATAACAAGGAAAGTAACGCACAGATTTCTGCAAGTATTGTGTATGCTAGTATGCAGACCATTAGTGACTTCACCCTAGATAGCGACTATATAACAGAAATGCAGAATATGGCAGCGGCAAACAAACCAATCCTAATGCCCACAAATGCAGAACTACGCGGTTTTTCCCCTGCTGTAAGTTATCGCAAGGCGGAAATTGGGCAAAACCTCAACTCATCTCAAATAATTTCGAGTCCAGAACTCGCAATCCTGCTACTATACGATGAGGCTGGAAATACCGAAATCTTTGTAACCATGCTAGACAACTCGCGCACACAAGTGTTACAGGACCCGCCGCAGAGCGCGTATGTAAATGTAATTACTGAGGACACGAGTTTCTACTGGGGTACGCACAAATCAATCGACATAACCAGAGTAGATAACTCCAGCGAAAACAGTATTAACGATGTAATCGACTTTATCGCTGATTTGGACTGCACTTGGGTTCAAAGCAACCGCACATACACTGCAAACGACATAATTGTAAATGCGCTACAGTCTGCCCTAAGCGAGCAAAATACATTTATGCTCAATCTCGACAGTGTGCAGATTATGACAAATGACAATAACGATGCAGAGATTTCGCCATATATAGATAGTTATGGAGTGGCGCACAACTGGTGGGGTTTAATTAAAGTAAACGAACCCGACATCAACTCGCCTAACGATGTATATACGACACAATTCTACCCTAATGGCGAGCAAGATAGCATTAATCACCCACTTCACGAACTCGAAAACGGTTCCTTTATGTACTCAATCTATGTTTGGGACATTATTGGAAATGGTAATGATGGACTTAATGTCGATGTAAATCTCGACCGCTCTCAAGGCACCTTGCAGAGTTATAATAGTTTCAATGCGGTTAGTGATGGTACGAGCCTCGGGTATGTAAGAGCGGAAGGAAACGATAGCACTGGTAGGCCGCTAACGACTAATAGACAAGTGGTCGCAAACTCATATTCAACAAACCGCAGGTATGTAACTTTTAGTTGGACAGAGCCTAGTGATTATTTCGCAATTGAGACCATCACCCTACGCTATTACACCCTATCATACACAACCGACAGTGAAAATTACCCGTATTCAGATGAGCCAATTGTACAGACAATCTATAGTGCTAGCGACTCTGAAGATTACGAAATCTATTCTGTCTCGGGTAATGCTAACCCGTACTACCAAACTAATGTACTGAACCTTGGGTACAACCAGACCTTTAATGGCTACGCGAGTCTCCCTGGAAAATACGAAATTGAGCGCGTTTATAACGATAGATTCGATGACTTGAGCGAGGAGGAAATGGGCGGCGACACTAAGACTAGGACATACACCTATTATGTCGACCGCAATGCAATCATTCCCTCCACTACCACAAACTACGGCTCGGACATCGGGTTAAAATTCGGATATGATAAGGGCGAATATGGCGACACCTACCCTGACTATGAGGGAATTACATTCAAGCAATTTAGCACGACTACCAACACGGACACATTTATAGGTAGTGTCGTATTTAACACCTATGACCGCCCCGCAGAGCCACAGCGTGTGGTAATCGATAGTAACATTTTGCCCGCAAGTATCGATATGAGCACTTGGATAAACACCGAGGGAAATAGCACCTATGATAAATACTACTACGCTCCTGATAACACGGTGAGTGCTAGTGATGCTGCGACAATGTTAAACAATATTTTCGATAAGTATAGATACAGTTCGCGCGTGCAAGTAGCGGTACAGTACTTTAGGTATAATTCTGGTACCAGTTACACCTATGTAGACCAGAAATTCTACTCCTCGGTATTTAAAAATGGCAATAGTGACTACGACTGCTACCCGCTAGATGATTTAAAGTATGCCTTCACTGGCGTAGGTAAATACCGTGTAATACTCTTTGACCTCGCTAACTATGAGGGAATTTTGAGCGGGAATGCTACAAGTGACTTCAAAAAACTCACATATCTTGACAACCTAGCACCAAACTACTCAATATTCACTTTTGAATTGACTGGTATTTCGCCTGAGTTCAACTTCCAGGGTGGTGACAACACATTCACGAACATCGATGTAACATTCAACAACATCACAAGCGCTAGCAAGATTCGAATCACCTGGACCGACCCAACAGATGACTACACTGCACAAATTGCATTTAACAATGTCCTCGTTTATAAGACAACATATGATAAGACTCACCCTAAATACAACGAGGATGGGTCGCTAAATAACAATGTATTAAGTAGAACCAGCCACGAGTTTAACAACCCTATTCTACTCACCTACGATGCAGAGGAATACGAAAGACTCAAAAATGACCCTACAGAGGTTGAGGGCGAAACCTTTATCTACAGGCAGACCAAGACCGAACTAGATGCAATCTTAAACGAGGCTATGGAGTCCACCGCGCTCGCGGAAAGCAAATTCTACAAGATTTTGGAAAACGGTATCTATACCTATTATATCCTGATGCCTCGTGCTGAGTATGAGAATGTGACCCTGTACCAAAACAAACTGGTCGATGTGGAATACAATGTGACAATTCACTACATTGCGAAAGATAGTAACGACTATATGATTCCTAACAGCAATCAACCATCAATTTACTATCAAACCACAAAAGAAATTTATGTCGACAACACAGCACCGTATCAAAACCTAGTAAACCTCATTCGCGATGATGTCTACTTAAATTCACTCAACACCAGTGGCACAAACTTTACTGACCTGTTGATTGAGAACATTGATAATCAAAATATGACCTTCCTAAAATCGTATGCTTTTGCGGTACCGCAGGGCTTTAGCCTAGACTACATTAACTCATACGAGACTGGTACAAACTACTACTACTTTGCGCGTACTGATTACAACGGTAGTATTGAGCAGCAAACTGTAATTGAGGGGCAACCAGGATATGAAAATGGTATAAACAAATTCTCCCCCGCTGACCCGAATTACATTTTAGCAAGATACACCACAAGCGTACAAGCGGGCACTACCCTAAATGAAACAGGATACTACGACATTATCGAGCAAGACCGCGCGGGAAATATGCGTGTGTATACCGTTTATGTAACAAACAGTGAAAATCTAATGACCGCGACTATTCCTAAGAGTTCTGGCGGTGGGTATGACACAGTTGACTTTTCCACGACCCTACAATCGGGCACGACTGTTTTATACAACAATGAGCCGTATTATTCGAGCAGTGATATGAAAATCTTTAATAGCGAAGGTTTCCGTATGCAGTCGATTGTAAATCGCGACAAGTGGCTAAAGTTTACCTTCCAAAATGTTATGGGTAGCGAACAAGAGACCTATTACTACGCACCAGATGACACTCTAACCCAACTCAGCACCTTCCGCGGCACTGCTATTAGCGATATTGACACAATTATTGCTAATATGAATACCTTTATTCAAGGTGTGGCGCTAAAGTACTCAAACTCGACTGGTAGTAGAATTCAAATTACTATTTCCGATAGATTAGATTCAAATAACGACATTATATTCTATGTGAACACTCCTGGTGTTACGCTGATTAATAACGAGGATGCTTTCCTAAATCTAATTACTGTAAATCAAAACTCGACCTTTACAATCAGGCTACCCAACACATCGAATATGCCATCGACTTATCTAACGGCATTTAGGGTGTATATGAATGGACTACTGCAAACCAGTGACTCGCTATACAACCCTATTCCCACCTCGCCAAACGACTTTACTGATTCTATGGTACAAAATGGTTTTACATTCAACCTAGCATCAAATGTGGTATACAGATTTGAGTTTGTCGACAACTTCGGTAGAACGGTATCCTACTCCTACCCAGCGGACTCAAGTCTAGTACGCGAGTTGACCTTTGAAAGTGGCACGGCTACGCACGAATACAATAACAAACTATACACCTACACTTCGGGCGAAGCGACATTTACATATCAATCAAGTTCTATGAGAATAACTCTCACTATAACAGATGTCGATAACAACACGATACTATACTCAAACCTTGATGAAAACGGCGATGTGACCGAACTACCTAGCGATTCTGATTACTTCGATGTAATTCCTGACCCGCTGGCAATTGGGGTGACTAGAATTGTATTCCACGCACCTATGGGAATATACTACCTCGTAAATCTATCCGTTGACAACTACACAGACACGCCAACTCCGTTTGACTTTGTAATCTACACCCACTTCCCTGATGTGGCACTTACAGATACGGCAGGCTCGCCACTCATTAACGATGTGACCTCAAAAGCGGTGGTGATTAGTTGGCTAGACTCGGGCGCACTCTTTAACCCCTATGTAACTCTAGTAGACCAAAGCGGCCACGAGACTAGAATCACCTCGCCTACGACCGTTACGGA
Source organism: uncultured Christensenella sp. (assembly GCA_949287685.1). Classification (GTDB taxonomy): domain Bacteria; phylum Bacillota; class Clostridia; order Christensenellales; family UBA1242; genus UBA7867. The sequence continues at coordinate 29,759 of CASEHF010000007.1, forward strand.
GGAAGGAGTCTATATAGTAAACATTTATAACGATATGGGACTATACCTATATGGCTCGCAAATATTCACTATTAGGTCGTATTCGGTTTCACTGTACGGAGTATACCAAATCAACTCCCTAGGAAATACTGTGGAGTTGACCGCTAGAAATCAGTCGTATGTCTTTACGCTAAACAATGTACAATTTAGTGTACCACACTATGTATTCTTAAGCGCGGACAGTGATTGGGACCGCAATATCGAGATTGTTTGTAACGAGGATAAGGGGTTAACCTACACAATTGTTGAGGAGCACGGAAATACCCGCATATACAATGTTTACGGGTCGACCACCCATGTAATCAGCACATATTTTGCGGTAACTCGTATCCCAACATCGAATATTTCCTCTCTTACGAACTTCACAATCAATGGCGAGACTATGGCATCCAACCACCTAAACATTTACACCCGCGTGACTGACACAGAGACTGCCACTGCTCAACTCAACTGGGAGCCTAACTACTACGACTCCTCGGCTGGCGATGACCCTGGATTTACTAATGTATATAGTGACTTCTACATACTCGAACTATGGTACAACAATGTCCTAGTCGGCACATATACTAACGGAAATATGCTGCTGACTGATTCTGGTATTTACACCATTCGCATCTACGATGCTGTGGGACAAAACCAGTACTTTGGCGCAAACTACACCTCGTTTACCCTAAATATTTTAAATGATGTCGTATATTATGTAAACGACCTCGCGCCCATTCAATACGCGACATATTCGGAGCCTGTCGACTTATACATTCCGCTCACCTTCTCTGGTGACCTCGGCAGTTATGACTCAATGGCGGTAGAAATTACTCGAAACAATATCGAGTACAAACTTTCGCCAAATTCCGACAATCACTACATCTTTACCGAGCCTGGTGTATACAATGTATCGATGCGTGGGTCGATTCGCTCAATCGTGGGTACAGCATCAGCGGACCTAACCGCTAACTATCAATTTACCATTCTGTCCGAAAATGAAGCACTCTCCAGCTACGAATTTACCGCAATGACAGGATATGAAGTCATAAGTATTTTGAGGTCTAACCAAGATATCACTGCAGAAGTCCGTGGTGAAAACGCTAGCATTTACTCATTCTATATCGACACGGAAAACTTCGGCATCGGTAGATACACGGTAACCGTGCGCTATGCTGGTAGTGGCTACAACCCTAGCCAAGACTATACCTTCGGCTTCTGGATAAACGATGAAACGCCGAGTATTACCGCCTCCCGTGCGTGGGGGTCATCAAGTACCTCGGGCTTTACGATAACTCTGAATACCGCTAGTATTTACGAGCGCGTGGGCGAATGTGCGCTAGTCGTAAATGGCGTAGTGGTGCTAGAAATCAACGCTGAAAACGGCTCGAATATTGAGCCACAGACTTTCACCTACTCTGACCCTGATGTATATATTGTACAAATTCAGTCAGCAAGTGGCAGTACGCTACTTAGTCACCGAATCACAGTAAATGTCCCACTAAATACTGTAGCAATCATTCTAATTGTAGTCGCTTGCTTATTTGCGGTAGGTATAATCATTACATTTATCCTAATTAGAAACAAGATGAAAGTCCGCTAATACACTGCGCACCTTTCACCACAAGATGTAAATAATCTAACAAGTTAGTGAAAAAAGCGATAAACAGTCAAGTACTTTGGAAACTAGCAAATAAAGAAAAGGAACTTTTATAGATGTAAAGTTTCTTTTTCTATTTAAGATTTTGTTAAAATTTTAATTTTCGTTTTTCTCTTTCGGCTCTTTTTGCTGCTCTTTTCGCTTTGGACACAACCTATTTATCAGCAAATCGAACTGCTCATCCATATACTTGTTAAATTCCGCTAATGTCAAATTACCACCCCATTTCTCTAATTTCGCTAACTATTTCTTGCTGTCTATCTTTTGTTATTTCTTTTATACCTTGCACTACTCTTTCGGCAACATCTTTTTCTATTGCCTGTAATCGCTCGTTAAATATATGATTCTTATTTTTGCATTTTAATATAAAATTCTACTAAAAGATAATACTAAACGCCAAAATCAACATTTTCTAGGGCAACTTTAGCGATTTTAGAATGTTTTTGTAAAAATATTCAAAAAATGTTTACATTTTTGAAAAAATGTGTTACACTAATTTTAATTTGAACAGAAAGGTGATAAAATGAACCAATTTAATGTAAACACAAAGAAACTCGCTAACTTGAATTTATTTCAATTACGCGAGGTTGGTGCGCGTGTAGGCGTTAAGAACCCTACCACCCTACGCGCACGCAATTTGCGCGAGGCTATTATTGATGTAGTCGAGGGTGCAGTTGAACCCTACCTAAAGGTAAAAAGCGGCAGACCGCACGCTAAGCAAATCATTCCAGATGATGAATGGGACAGACTCGTAGGTTTTGATGATGGACTGAATCAAGATTTTGGCACAAATAATAATATTTCTGGCGCGCTATTTGCTTTGCGAAGTAGCAAACTCGCAAAATCGGAGCAAGTAGAGTATACTGGCTACATTAAATCAATTGGCGAAAAGCTTGTATTTTTCCCTATGATGCAACAATACTGTTCCATTGATAAATACGCACAAATTCCCTTAAATTTAGAGTATATTGACCTATTACGCGTAGGCGACAGAGTTACTTGTGAGATATTATTTGAGGCAAACCTGCCTAGAATTGAAAAGATTTTAAAAATCAACGAAGTTGCGCCTCAAGACTACACTATTCCTGGCAATGTATTCTCCGAGATGTCCCCAAACTCGTTAGGTGAAAAAATCGAATTTACCCTACCTCAATTACGCTTTATAAACGAAGTGTGTCCTATCAAATTAGGTCAGCGTGCTCTGCTAAAAGGACCGAATGCCAGCGGGCAGACATATCTCGCTAGTAGTGCTGCAAAAGACCTTGCGGATAAATACACAGTCGTATACTTTGCAATTGCGAAGCGCCCCGAGGATAAGATAAATTTGCCCAACTGCGAGTATATGTTTACCTCGTTTGATGTCGAGCCAAAAGACATTAGTTTCTTTTATGAAATAGTTGTCGAGCGCACAAAGCGTTTGTGCGAGTTGGGAAAAGATGTTGTATTGATTATGGATGATTTGACTAGCCTCATGCTAAACATACGAAATCTCATTGCCGAGCGTGACAAACGCGAAAGAGAGCATAGTAGCGATATTATGCAACAAGTAAAGCGAATGCTCGGGAACAGTAAATTCACCGAAAGTGGTAGTTTGACTATCATTTCGACTGCGTACACAGACTCGTTTGTGCCTCAAATAAATGAAGGTTTGAATGAGATTGACAACATTATGAATTGTCATATTAGTTTACTAAAAGAGGACTACTACAAGGGCAAACCTGAATTTTATGACAAGGCAAACACCTACGCCGACATAATTCGAGAGATTTAATATAGACAAAGAGAATATGCGTGTGCATATTCTCTTTGTTTTTTCCTGTGATTTGTTTAGGGTTGTTTTAAGAGGAATAGATCCTTTGTCTCAGCTGCTTTGTTTTACTACAACTTATCTAATTGTATTCGAAAATGCTTTGGTGAGTCAAAATCGTGCCATTTCTCTCTTGCTTGTCTACTGGAGTAACATTATCTAGGTAAAGAGCAAAGATTGTAGTACCGCTGACACTGCGGTTTCTAGTCCAAATGGAGGTACGCCAGTCGACATAGCAGCCATTCCCTATTTCGGTCGTACGAAGCGTGTTAATCGGCAGCACGGTCGAGGCCTCATTACTTAAGGCAGCGGTACGCTCGCCATCGTTTGTACCACGCCATACGGCTACAATGCTAGTACTATCGAATGCGCCCTCTAAGGTATTCCCTATCATACCCATATCTGCGTAATTTCCTCTACCTACTGTAGTCACAGAGTCGTTCGCACCTGGGGTGTACACATAGGCATATGTCCTAATTGTGTTTAGTCTAACGGCGTTACCAATCAATGCACCGACATTAGAATTTGATGAAGCAACGATGATTTTTGAACTATACACATAGCAATTTTCGATACTGTGACCATTCTCAATCTCAGCGTTACTGAGTCCTACGAGCCCACCAACGGCGGTATCTACATAGCGGCTGTTTTGCGTGTCTTGAGTTATGGTTAAGTTCCCCATTGCGAAACTATTTAGTATGCTCGCAGTGCTGCGGCTGCTAGCGCTCTGGCTAGTCCCTAGGAGCCCCACGAGTCCGCCAATATAGCCATCATATGCTACAATATTTACATTTGCCCAACTATTTCTAATAGCACCCGAGTTAACACCTATTAATCCGCCAATACGCGAATTTGGAAGAGATGTAAATGTTACGCTACCCAAACTCTCGACAGCACAATTTTCTACGATACCTTTATTTTCAGTAGCCAAGCCACCGAAGTAGATTTGGGTATTAATATTAGTAACGCTACTATCGTTTATCACGACCCCAAGGCTCGAGATTGTGGTATTTGCTGAAATCGTGCCAAATAGACCGATACGCAAAGTACCGCCACTAGATTCGGGACTAGGCAGGCTCGAAAGTAGCACTACATTGCCATTACCAGACACACTTGCGGCACGCACAGTGCTAGTAGAGGTCTCGCTGAGCGTAAACTCTGATATCATCATATCGCGAACCAGAATGTAGTGTCTACCTGATGCTGTAGACTGAGTAAATTTAACAAACTCGGCGGCTTCGCGGATTTCAAATGGACTTTCAGCCGAACCCTCACCTGTCGAAAAGTCGATATTATATAATGTAGACAAGTATGGATATCCATAGTTTAGCGTAGCATCGCCATACTGCCACAAAGTAGAATTAAAGCGCATTGCCTCGTTTTTAAACAAGTTGTTTTGCGTAGATGCATTTAGTAAGTTTTGTGTCGTGTATGCGGTGTTATAGAAGGTATTTATCTTAGTGTTATCGAGATTTCCGCTAAGGTTAGAGTTTACCACCACTCCCGCCGAATATCCCGTAAACGCGCCAAAAGCCAGACCCACATTGTTACCTATATTGCTTAGGGCAATTATATTACTGTTAGCAAAGCAAGCATATACATAACTATTATTGGTCATACCCACTAATCCACCGATGTGAGCGCTCTCTCCTACGGAAGCGACTACGATTCTGCCTTGGGTTATAGAGTTATTTAGTATTCCGTTTGTCATACTACCAGCAATTCCGCCTACATTCATATTGCCGCTAGAGATGT
>CASEHF010000008.1 GCA_949287685.1 uncultured Christensenella sp.
GGAGGTTGTCACCAAAAAACACTGCAGAAATCGAATTCTCCCCCAAAGGCATAGCAAGTATTGCGCATAACACAATGAGTCCAAATGTCGCGAAAACTACTGTTTTTTTCAATACAAGAAATTTCATATCTGCCTCACACTATTATTTTAGCAAATTTCGGCGATTCTACCCCAAGAGATAAAGGGCGTATTTAAGCCTAAACTCACGAAATAGATTTATACTTGTCGAAAAAGTTGCTTAATCTATTGTATTCGATAAAATTTCAATTTAGTACAAAAAAACAGACTACAATTAGTCTGCTTTATTATATGCGCAACAAATAGTGTAAAAAACTATGAGTTATACCTGAAATAGCTGCAGTATGCCTTGCCTTTATTACCTATAAAACACACAATTTATATAATCAAACAGTGATAACTACATTAATAATTATATAGCGTGCTTTATGCAAGTCTATAGGTCTTAAGATTGCTTTACCATTAATTTTTACTAATAAGCACCCTCTATTTTACTGATTTATAGCCGCCTGTAACTTTCTTGATTTTTGGCAGCGGGTTTCCCTTCTTTTCGCGCGGAATGATGTCAATTTTCTCTGAGTTTTTAGCGACAACGCCATCATCAGTAACCAGCGCTAAGTCTACAGGGTCTGTAATACAAGTAGCAAAAGTGATTTTATCCTCTTTGCTCAACAGTATCAATCTAACGCCCTTTCGATACCTCGGCAACTTATCAATTTGCGCAAGAATTACACGCTTTGCGACTGCATTTTCCGTAACTACTACCATTTCGCCCTCATCGGGGGTAAGTCCTGCGCATACGCAGTAGTCGCCCTCATAGAAGTTGACACCACGGACACCGCCCGAAACTCTACCCTGAATCGGCACATCATCTTTTGTAGCAAACAGCACTTGACCATAGGCAGTCGCAAAAATCATATCTTGTCCCTCGACATCGAACTCGACATTGAGGACTACATCATCCTCCTTAATCTTTACCGCCTGTATATAACTCTTTACAGTGTTATACTCAGTAAACGCGGTCTTTTTGACCATACCCTGTCGGGTAAAGAACAATAGATTTCGAGAATCACTCTCCTCAAACTCGGCGGGGATGAGTTTGACTATCCGCTCATCCATTGCAAACTCGTTAAAGATATCACGCGGGTTGGTACCTTTGTCACGGTATTTGCACGGTTTTAAATCAGCCATATTAAAGCGGATACAGTAGCCTAGCGAAGTAAACGCCAAAATTTCGGTATCCGATTTAACTGACAAAATTTGCGTATGCACCTGACTAAGGCTCGCTCCATCTTTTAAATCCTTTTGCGCGCCCGAGTAGGTTTTTTGCTCGAATGCCTTTAGGTACCCTTCGGCGGTCAGCCCTAACACCATAGGCACAGCGACATCGACCTGCACAGTCTCAATCTCGACCTTTTCCTCTTTACCGAGGATTTGAGTACGGCGAGGATTCTTGTACTTTTTCTTAATTTCCAAAATTTCCTCTTTTACGGTCTGGTACTGCAAAGCGGTACTCTTAATAATCGCGGTGAGTTTGTCAATTAAGAGTTTCAATTCCTTTAACTCATCGGTAATTTTGTTGACCTCGAGGTGTGTGAGCCTCGCGAGGCGCATATCAAGTATTGCTTGCGCCTGCCTCTCGGAAAGAACGAAGCGCTCCTTTAACTTCATCTTGGCATCGGCAGTCGATACGGCCTTTTTGATAATCTTTACGACCTCATCGATGTTTTTAATCGCGATGAGTAGCCCCTCTAATATGTGGCTACGCTCCTTTGCGACCTCGAGGTCGTATTTACTCCTGCGCAAGATTATCTCACGCTGGTACTCCACATAGTAACTAATTATCTCAAGCAGCCCTAGGGTCTTTGGCTTGCCATTTGCGATCGCGACCATATTTATCGCAAAACTGCACTTTAGGTCGGTACTCTTTAGCAAATTATCGATAATAGCCTTAACATTGCCATCTTTTTTCACCGAAATTACGGCACGCATACCGTTGCGGTCGGACTCATCACGCACCTCGGCGATACCTGAAAGCACGCCCGTTTTTTCCTCACTCAACTCTACAATAGTTTGGAGTAATTTGGCCTTGTTTACCTGGTACGGAAGTTCGGTAATTACGATATTTTTCTTGTCGTTTTTCCCTTCCTCGATGTGGTACTTCGCGAGCATCATAATTTTGCCCTTGCCTGTCTCGTACGCCTTTTCAAGTTCATCAGTGGTCATCAACGCACCCGTTGGGAAATCAGGCCCCTTGATAATTTTCATCATTTGCTTTAGGGTGATTTTGGGGTTGTCAATATACGCAACGACTCCATCGATGACCTCGGCTAGATTGTGCGGCGGAATGTTTGTAGCGAGACCTACAGCGATACCGCTAGCACCATTTACAAGTAGGTTTGGAAACCTACCTGGGAGCATATCAGGCTCTTTCAAGGTGTCATCAAAGTTAAGGCTCCAGCGCACAGTGTCCTTATCCAAATCGCGCAGCAACTCGAGCGCAAGAGGCGCTAACCTAGCCTCAGTATAACGCATCGCTGCGGCAGAGTCGCCATCGTTACTACCAAAATTGCCGTGACCCTGCACCAAAATCTCGCGCATATTGTGAGGTTGTGCCATACGCACCATAGCATCATAAACCGATGTATCGCCGTGTGGGTGGTATTTACCCAAGCATTCACCGACAATACGAGCGGACTTTTTAAAAGGCTTGTCCGGGGTTAGTCCCAACTCCATCATAGCGTACAAAATACGGCGCTGAACGGGTTTTAGCCCATCCTCGACACGCGGTAACGCTCGGTCGAGAATAACAAACTCACTATATGGCATCATACTATTGTGTAGCACCTCATCCATACCGCACTCAATTATTCCGCCAGATGAGGCTAAGTCAATTGACCCAGTACTTAATTTCTTTTCTTCATTATCTTTTTCTTTTTTCATAAACAAAACCTATTCTTTTATATTTTTAAGTTATATTCATTTTTAAAATAGTAATTAGTAAGTCTAAAATTTACCTAGACTGCTCTAAATTATTTTGAGCATTTTGTCTAGCGCGCTCCAACTCGGGCGTGGTAAGTAAAAACTGCGAAGTACCCGCATCAGTATATCCACCATAACCAGTCAAAGTTTGAATATTGTCTAGTGTCCTATAATGCTTTTCGAGAATGCTGTTGAAATCATTATAGCCCTTGCCTATGGTGATTTTACTTACCTCTAGCCCTCTTTTATTCATCCCTGTAATAAAATTCGACCCGAGCCTATCTAGGCAGTCAATAATTTTATTTTGGTAATCAGGGTCTTTGCGCACCACATCTTGCACCGCCCGAGGCACCTCGATATTATCCAGCGTTAATTGGCGGGTAGTCTCATCGTACCATACCCACGCTTGCCCGATAATTTGGCTCCCCGAACGCAACACTACAAAACCAGAATTGGGTTCAGTCATTCCGTACTTTACACAATTTCCGCCGACATTATTCACACGCTGGCAACAATTCGTAATATCACCCAAAACCGCACCTAGAGGGTTTTTCTTATCTAACAATTCATAGACTACTAGCTCTTTACTGTTAGTTAAATTCGGGTCAGGGTCACAAAATAACTGTAATCTATTTTCGGGAATCGCCGCGCCTTCCTTATACCACGCTGCCAGTTTATTAAACGCCTCACGCGAATAACCATATTTAGATACGATTCTCGCAAGCGGGAGCAAATCATTAGTAACATCCTGATATGAAGTATTATTCAAAAACTTGCTAACAATTTCGGGAGTCAGGCGATCATTATCTTGTCTAGTCACCACACGCTTATTTGGAAACGACTCAAGAATCTTTTTAAAGGAATCGTGTGTCGCGTTTATATAATCAGTTGTTATCCCTGTTAACTCATCTGTAAATTGCATAAAACACGGATTTTTACTAAAATACTGCATAAAAAATTTAGCAAATTCGGGATTATAGGGGGTATCACGAGAGTTAAAGTTAAACATTTCGTGAATTTCATCCTCGGAGTAGTTATCCAAGATGTACATTTTTATATAATTTGTAGCCTCTTTTGACTCTAGTCCATTTTTGCTAAACACCCCTAAAGCGTGAGCGAGCCCGAATAGCGAACCTCTCCCCTCATCGGTTTGACAATTTGCAATTCTCGATATCTCGACCCAGTTTTCCATATTATTGTTTAGATAAAACTGTGGTATCTCCTCGCGCGGCATACCCTTTACTACCGCGATATTAGGTAGGGGCGTTTTATTCACATTTTTCTTTGAATCTTTTAGAGCAAACCAAAAATCAAGAAGCCTAGGAAAATCTTTTGCACGCAAGGTGCCCAGTTCGTTTCTCTCTGTCACTTTTGCACAAATATCGGCAAATGGCAAAACTACTAAATTTCCTTCTTTATCGCCAAAAAACATCTTGCTTTTGGGTGGTACAGCCCCGAAAACCAAACTATTTTTCCCAATAGTCTCACAATTTACTAAAATCGTGCCGTAATGAATATCACCTGTAACAATAGACCCCATTTCATCGCGATTACCGCGCACTGCCTTATCATGATAGCGCACCTCGAACTCTAAAAATGAGTCGGCGCGCTCAAAATCCGCCATATATGGTAGTGATACAAAATCAAATTCGTTTCCACTAACTGCGGCTACAAAAACCTCGACCGAATCAGGAAGTACGAGTTTGGTTAATTTCGTATCCGAAAACGCATCATAGGAAACTATCCTAAGTTTATCATTAAATACAAAATCTTTTAGATTTGAGCAATCTATAAAAGCGCCATCATGTATTACCGTTAACTCGCGCGGACAGGTAAAACTCGTAAGTTGCACACACTTCCCAAAAGCCACGCGCCCGATAGACTTCACATTATCGCCAACACTAACAGTTTTTAGACCGATACAGCCAAAACACAAGTTTTCTGGTATTTCCTCTAAATTTTTAGGGAGTTTAATATGTTGAAGCGCGACACAACCACTAAATGTCCCCTCCCCTATACCTTTTGGGTCTATAGAATCTGGCAAATTGATTTCAGTTAGGTTCGTAAAGTCACGAAAAGCACTCGGTCCAATAGTCTTAATACCATTTGGCAAGACAACTTTTTTAATTGACCCTAGATAAAACACGAAATCATCTGCTGATATGGAAGTAACTCCTGGCTTGACAGTCAAGACCCCATCATCACTGATTGTAAATTTTTCAAATTCTTGCATAATTTAACCTTTTAACAAATAACTCGCACGGTAGAAAATTAACGATAACCAACAAGTGCGTAGCCGCACAGGCTATAAAAATATTTTTTGTGTGATAATATCGTAGAAAAACAAAAGATTTAGCGGCTCGCGACAAAGCGAAAATTAGTGAGTGTCCCAGTAGGCAGAATGCCGTAGATGCAAGGAGTAATCACAAAATTGCGAAGGCGTGTTGGGTAACCCCAGCGGCAATAAATACTCCACACATTCCCAATAGCACAGAGCGCAGTAGATGCAAGAAGCACGCCAAAAATCACGAGGGCGCATATTTAAACATATGTAACCGAGCGATTTATTGGCTCGCGCCGCAGTAGATGCTACGCTATGTGCTATTGGGGCTTGAAGGTATCAATCTTATTAAAATTAGCATGCTCACTAATATAAGCCTTTCTCGCCTCTATATTATCGCCCATTAGGGTAGTTATCATTAGTTCGGCATTTGCAGCATCCTCGAGGGTAACACGCATTAGCGAACGCGTTTTTGGGTCCATGGTCGTGTCCCAAAGTTGCTCAGGGTTCATCTCACCTAGACCTTTATAGCGCTGAATGGTGTAGCCCTTTCCTATTCGCTCGATTGCCTCGGGTAGTTCTGCATCCGAGTAAACATACTCAACGACATCACGCTTCTGCACCTTGTATAAAGGAGGTAGACCGATATACACATGACCATTTAGCACGAGTTCTTTCATATACCTAAAGAAAAATGTAAGCAGTATTGCACGAATATGCGCACCATCTTGGTCAGCATCACTAAGAATGATTACTTTGTGATATTTTAGGTTGGATAGGTTAAAATCCTCGCCGATACCAGTACCTAGGGCGCTAATTATTGTGCGAATTTCCTCGTTTGCTAGTACTTGCTGGAGGCGCTTTTTCTCAGCATTCAACGGTTTACCTCGAAGTGGTAAAATCGCCTGAAAACTACGGTCACGCGCCATTTTCGCACTCCCACCCGCACTGTCTCCCTCTACGATAAAGAGTTCGTTATTTTCGGGCTTTTTACCCGTACAACTACTGAGTTTGCCGACAAGGTTGCTATTCTCAATACTATTTTTAGCGCGCGTGATTTCCTTTGCCTTTCTGGCAGCCTCACGCACCTTTGCTGCGGCCTTTCCTTTGTTTATGGCAAGCTCAAGCACCTTTTTATGATTGTTTTGGTCGAAGTACTCAAGTAGTTTCGTGTAGGCTAGGTTTTCGACCTCGGGTTTTATTTCGGTGTTGCCGAGTTTAGTCTTGGTCTGTCCCTCGAACTGGACATTTCGCATTTTGATTGCTAAAACTATAGTGAGTCCCTCGCGGTAGTCCTCACCAGTCAGCGCGGGGTCTTTGTCTTTGATTAATCCTGCACGCTTGCCCAAGTCATTTAATGCGTGAGTAATCGCATTCTTTAACCCCGTTTCGTGAGTACCGCCTTCGCTCGTAGGAATGTTGTTTACATAACTAAAGGTATTTTCTGTATAACTATTTGTATACTGCATAGCGCACGCCATTTGCACAAGATCACTCTTTGCCTCAATATAGATTGGCTCCTGATGCTCGACTGTTTTATTTTCGTTTAGGTATTTTACAAAGTCACTCAATCCGCCCTCGTAGCGGTATTCTTGGGTAAATGGCTCGCCATTTTCAAGCTTTCGCTCATCAACCAAAATAATTCTAATTCCACGGTTTAAAAAGGCGATTTCGCGGAGGCGCTTTGATACAGTATCGAGGTCAAAGGTAATATCCTCAAACACTCGGTCATCGGGCATAAAACGAACCAAGGTGCCTGTCCTGTCGGTTTTACCGACCTTTTTTAATGGAGATACAGGAATACCGCTCTTGATTTTACTGCCACTTCCCTTGCTCTCAAACTGCATTTCGTACTCATACCCCTCGCGAAAAACGGAGACTGTTAGCCACCTAGACAGAGCGTTCGCTACAGATGCGCCGACACCGTGTAGACCACCTGAGAACGAGTAGTTATCATTACCGAACTTTCCACCCGCGTGTAATTGTGTAAACACGACCTCCACGCCGCTCACTTTCATTTGGGGATGAATGTCTACGGGAATTCCGCGGCCGTTGTCCTCTACCTGCGCGCTACCATCCTCCTCTAGGGTAACTTTGATTGTGTCGCCGTAGCCATTAGCAATCTCATCGACAGAGTTATCTACAATTTCCCACAACAGGTGATGCAGCCCCTTTGGACCTGTCGTGCCGATATACATACCTGGGCGCATACGCACAGCATCTAGCCCCTCCAGTACTACAATATCTTTTGAATCGTAAGTTTTAGACAATTTTCACTCCTCTAATTAGCATTTGCTAAAATATTATAGTTTAATTTTAACACAAATTTTAAAATTTAGAAAATTATTTTACGCATAATTTTTTGATTTTTTATTTAAAATCGGGCTTTTTCCTCAATTTTTTAGACAAATAAGGTATTTTCTCGTAAAAAAGTGCAAAAAAATTTGATATTTTAGAGGCGCGGTGAAATGCACAACTATTTTTCATTAAACGCAAAAATAGTTTTTATATGATTAGTTTTTTAAACCATGGGTGTAGCCTTGCCCTTGCATTTTTTATACTAAATAAAAAACTCCGTAGACCAAATCTACGAAGTTCTCTATCGAATAAGTACCTTATCCTTTAAACTATACTTAAAAATTTGTTGATTTAAGTTTTGTTCAGTCTCCTCCACCATTTTCTCAATCATTTTTTTATTGAAGCAAACACAACCAAGGGCGCGCTGGCGCTCCTCGGGGTTACCACTATACGAATATCTAAAACTACCTAGACCGCTCAAATTTATTGTCACTCTTCCCGAAACCCTAACACTTGGATCAAACACATACAAAGGTTTGCAAAATTTAGTCACAGCATATCCGTATTTCTCTAAATATTTAGGGCTAAAATCTCCTACATAATATCCTTTTGGTCTAAGTACGAGGCTAGTATTTTTATAATCTACTTTATAGTAATAAATAATGCAAAAATCATCAAAATCGCAAAATTTAAATAATTGCTTTTCAGAGTCTTTTATCTCAACTATTTGATTCGATGCCACATCGTAGAAATCAAAAACTTCAGTAAAAATACTTTTATTTCTAATAACGCGCTGCGGTCTAAATAAAAGAGATTTGGAAAATTGATTTTTAATAGTGACAGCTGATTGATTTTCGGCTGAACTATCGGTTTTAGGAACAGCATACAACATTTTGACTCTCGCCTTATCCTCAACAACATCTACATACCAAAAAAGACTGCCTAAAGAATAGTATTCTTGATTTAAAATATTATTATATTTTTTCTTTAGTGCTCGCTCTTTGGGCTTTACAATGCCTATTTGCTCTTCATTTTGCATCATACTCTCTTTTGCCTGAGGCTTCTTTTCGCTCTTGTTAGCTAAAATTTTTTGCTTGATTTCGTTGAAAATATCCATTTCCTGTCCTTTTGGATACTGAAATAATACTAGGTATCTACTAAAAAAATTTTGGTGCGTTGCCTGTCGGTATAAAACGCTATAGTTAATTAGTGATAATAAATCATTAAAAGATGATATGTTATTTTATAATTAACGGCTCACTATTTTTTAAACATTTTATCATTTATTCGTAAAATTGTCAATACGGTTTTCATTGCCGAAATGTTTAATTACACATAATACATAATTTACACAAACATACATACAATATAATTAGTCTAATCAAGGGGGAAACTATGGCAAAAACGATTGTGTTGACTGGCGGCGGGACCGCTGGGCATATAACTACCAACTTAAATCTAATACCGCTACTTGCTCCGCACTTTGACCGAATTGTGTATATCGGGAGTGAATCTGGTCCCGAGCGCGAGTTAATTAAAAAGTTTAATAATGTCGAGTACTACCCTATTACTTCGGTAAAGCTCCGCCGTAGTCTTAACCCCAGCAATCTATCTATACCTTTTAAACTATATCGGGCGGTGCGCGAGGCTAAGGCGATATTGGAAAAAATCAAGCCCGATGTCATTTTCTCAAAAGGTGGGTATGTGTCTCTACCAATTGCCCTCGCATCTAAAGGAATCCCTCTCATCATTCACGAGAGCGACTATTCCCTAGGGCTCGCTAATAAAATCGCTAGCCGCTATGCTGATACAGTGGCAACCACCTTTGAGGACACAGCAAAAAAACTAAAAAAGGGGTTATATATAGGTCCACCCATACCTAAATACACACCCACACCCGCCGAAAAACAGTATGTTAGGCAAAAATACGGCTCGAATATTTTACTGATTATGGGCGGGAGTTTGGGAGCAAGAAGTATAAACGAAGCAGTATTTGAGGCGCTAGAGGAATTGGCAGAAAACTATCAAATCGTGCACATCGTAGGCAAAGGTAAAGGTAATGACTTGCGCCACAAAAACTACACTCAAATCGAATATGTAGACAACTTGCCTGCCATTCTTTCTGTCACAAGCCTAGCCATTACCCGCGGAGGGAGCAATGCACTATTCGAACTCTTGGCTAACGAAATACCAATGCTAATTATTCCGCTAGAAAAAGGCAGCAGAGGCGACCAAGTGGAAAATGCCAAATTTTTCGAGAAAAAAGGCTATGCCATAACACTTGCCGACCACGATTTAAATAGCGCTAGTTTACTAAAAAGCCTGCAAATCCTATCAAAAAATGCAACCATTATGCGTGCTTGTATGCATAATGCCCTCCCCCGTGATGCGCTAGATAAACTTGTGTCATTGATATTAAAAAGTTGCAGAGCAAAAAACTAATGGTAAAATCAATCGCACTCCAAACAAAGCGAGCCTTTGGGGTGCTGTTTATTTTTACCATTTTTGTTTCAAATTTTAAAATTTTTCGAACATATGTTTGACTTTTCCAATTTGTAACATTATAATATATAAAAATTGCAATACTTAAAAGAACACAAAAAACTAAAACAGGAGGTACTATGGAACATTATATAATGATGGGAGTTTTGCTAAGGCTGATGCAAAACACTAAAACTACTGCCAAAAAACTCGCAAGTGAGTTTGAAGTGAGCGAGCGCTCTATATATAGATATATAAGCAGTCTAAGCACTTGTGGGGTCCCCATTTACACGACCACGGGCAGAAACGGCGGGATAATCTTGGCAACACCTTTTGAACTAAACAAGGTTTACTTTACGACTGAGGAACTCAAGTCGCTAAAGCAACTAATATCGAATATTAGCACCACACCCCAAATTGTCACAATAGCGGAAAAGATTGATTACCTACTAAAAGGCAATGTCTAAGTAAAAGTTATAATTTTCTTTTGCTGCCGATAATATTGCCTTATTTTTCGATAATTTTATCCACCGTAGACAGTGCGGCGAGGGCATTTGAGGCATATGTGTATGTGATTTGCTGTTTTTTATTAAACTCGCGTATTGCCGCCTCTATATTTAATCCTATTAAGCGCGAAAAACTGATACCTTGCTCCCGCCACAAGTAAAAGGCAAGGCTCCCTGGAATTGTGTTGATTTCGTTTAGGTACAATTTGTCATTTGCTAAAAGGTAGTCTACGCGCACTACCCCACTAAGTCCAAACTCGCGATAAACGAGGCGCGTAATCTCATAAATTTGGTCTTTGAAATCATCAACTTCGGCAGGGATTTGCCTAGTTATCTCGCGACTGCAATATTTTTCATTAAAATCAAAAATATCGCTATTTACCAAATCCTCCTCGATACTCGAGCATTTTATTTCATCATTCAGTCTAAAGGCGGCGACCGAAAACTCACGAAATTGCGTAAAACACTCCTCAACCAATACCTTTGTGTCAAATTTGAGAGCGTACTCTATGGCACTTTGGAGATTGTCGCGTTTATCAACCTTTTTGATACCAATACTACTACCAGCGCGGGCGGGCTTGACTATTAGCGGAAATTTAAGATGTGCGCGCTTGAGTTTTTGCAACACATCCTTAGCCCCCTCGCCCCAAACATATCGGCTAGTGGCGATACCTAGACCTTTTAGGAGAAGTTTTGTCACCACCTTATCCATACACACACTGCTACTTAACACATTCGCCGAAGTATATGGTATGTTTGCAAGTGTCAAGATACCTTGAATAGCGCCGCCCTCATAATCGCCACCGTGTAGTGCTAGCACCGCACAATCTATATGTATGCGCGTGCGCCCTAGCCCCTTGTGGTATACTAAATATGGCTCATTATTTTCAATGTAACAAATCTTGCTGCGCGGCTCAAAATCTCCAAGACTTGCATCCTCCGTATTCGGTACAAAACTTTCTTTTTTTAATAGATTATCACCTGTCAACCACTCGCCTTTTCGGGTAATATAGATAGGTACCACATCATATTTAGCACTGATATTTTTTATAACCCCTAGTCCCGTAATTATCGAAATGTCGTGCTCAACCGTGCGCCCGCCAAAAATAACCGCAATTCTTTGCATATACACCTCCTAATAAAAGATATATATGTTTTTTAGAGTTCTTTCGTTCGGCACAATTTCAACACGCATCTAGCCGATACAAAAATACCTTTTTATCTAAACAATAAAAAGGTAAGTAAAAGTAAATTATAAAAAAGTACTAATGGAATAATAAAAGCATACTAGAATTCTGTTTATCACAATGATTGTTAGTAGAACGCTGTAGATACAAGAAGTACACCAAAAAGTGCGTAGCCGCACACCCCATAAGTGTAGTGAGCCGTATCTATGCTAGCGCCAACAATAAGGGGTCATCCTGAGTGTCGACCCGCGTTAGCCCCTAGACGAAGGATCTATTCCTTTTAAAACATACCCAAACCAATCGTAAAGTTGTAGTAAAATAAAGCGGAATGGATTCTTCGTCTCAGGCTCTGTAAGCAGGGCTCAGAATGACAGTGATTTTATTATTAAACAATATAAACAACTACACACTTTGAGTTAAACTGCTAAAAGCGGTTTACTGCACTCGCAGTAAAATTGTTGTCAATAATTGTGATTAACGATTGAATATAGTACCATAGATACAAGAAGTATGCCAAAAATAACGAAGGAGTGTATAATGAAATACACGACTGAGTTATTTATTGGCTCGCGCCGCAGTAAATAATTGTGAGTAACGATAGCGTAGAATGCTGTAGATACGAGGAGTACGCCAAAAATCGCAAGGGCGCATATTAAACATATGTAACCGCGCGATTTATTGGCTCACGACAAAGTAGATACAGTATTCTACGCTATCGTTTAGATGTAGTTGTCTGGCAAATCATTCTCCCACAACACCACATCCCCCTTTAGCAAAATATCTTTCATTATGTCTTGGGTGGCGAATAGATTTTCTGCCTCGTAGATTTTGGCTTCATCAAATCCACTGTCTAGGAGCCCTTGGCGAATGGAGAGATAGTTGCTCTTATTTACGATGATTACTATGTCGGCTACTTTGCTAATACGCGTGCCGAAATTGTAGTTTTCGAGGCGTTCCATAGTGCCGAGTTCGACAAGACCTGGAGTAATTACGATTTTACGCCTACCCTCAAACATATCTAATACCTCTAATGCGCGTTGACTACCCTCAATACTTGCGTTATAAGTGTCATCGAGAATGGTCACGCCATTTTCGGCATTAATTAGCTGCAACCTATGCTCAACTGGCGCTACTTTACTAATTCCGCTCAAAATCTGCGAAGTTGTTAACCCTAGTTCTCTTGCCATAGCGACACAAAGTAGCAAATTGTCGATATTGTGTAGCCCTAGCAGTTTAGTGCTACAATCAAGAGTTTCATCCTTTAAGTGGAGTTTAAACTTAGTACCCTCGCTAGTGGTCACTACATCAGTTGCATAAATATCGGCTGGTCCCTTAAGCGAAATTGTACACTTTCGACACTCACATTGTGGAATAACTTCCGCGACAGCGGGGCTATCTATATTAAACACACAAAAGCCTTCTTTACCCAAAAATTGTGGTAACTCCATTTTGGTACGCTTTACATTCTCTAATGATTTAAATGTCGCGATATGCTGGGCACCAATTGAGGTAAGCATTCCATACTTTGGCTCTACTATTTCACAAAGTTCACGGATATCGCCCTGCTGTCTAGCGCCCATTTCGGCAATAAAAACCTGGTGCCCGAGAGTTAAGCTCTGTAGTACGGTCTTAGTGATGCCTGTTGGGGTATTAAAATTAAACGGAGTCGCACAAACGCTATATTTTTCGGATAAAATCGTGGCTAAAAAGTTTTTGGTGCTAGTTTTGCCAAAACTCCCAGTTATGCCGATTTTGATTAAATTGGGGAAAGAGCCTAGTTTCTTTTCGGCGCGGCGTACATAACCATGATTTATGCTAGCCTCGAGAGGTTTAAGTATCCAATGCACAAATGGCACAAGTATGGGTAGTACTAGCGGAGTGAGCGCAATTATACCAAAGCGCAAGAACGGTAAATACATACTCGACAAAATAATCAGCCCGAAAGTGATAATAAAGCACAAAATAAACATTAAAATATTTGCGCGATTCATTCGATTTGTGAGTTTTAGCGGGGTTTTCTTAGGCGCCAAGTGGACATTTATTACATAGATATAACTAAACAGGCAATAAAAAATCAAGCCGAGGTACCCTAGATAATCGCTATAATTGTCTAGGATAACATTAGTAACCAACATACATGCAAGTGACAGTACCACGACCATAGCGAGTCTACCGACATATGCGCCACCCGAACCCTTTAACCACTCAAAATAGCCGCGCGTGTGATAGCCTGATAATTGAATGACTTGTAAAAATTTGTACCCCTCAAAGCACAAAATTAGCGCATTGACTGCCGATAGCATTATTGCAATATAAAAATGCCAGTTTGAAAAATCAAAAAATTCGCTCATTTCCCCTCCTCTTTAATAATTAATATCATACACCCACATTAGCCAAAATGGCTAAATTGTATAAAAACTTTTTATCCGCACCGTAAGTAGTTGCCGAATTTATCACTTATCCCGCTCGCTAAAGACATAGCGAATAATTTTTAATTTGGCGAACTGCTAAAAAACAAGGTTGTGTGCATAAATTCGTAGCAAATACGAAGGAACTCACGCTCGCACTCAAGATAGGCAAAGTGTCCACCATTTAGCACTTGCAAGGTACTATGCAGTATCATTTTGCGAAGTTTTCTAGCCATATATAGCGGAGTTTCGCTATCACGCCTCCCCCACACGAGCAAGGTAGGCACTTTTATTTTTCGGGCTAAATAACTTAAGTCTTCATTCACTACGCGCACAAAAACCTGCCTTAACGCCGTAGGCAAGGCTAAGTAATCACGGCTACCAAAAGTGTCTAATTTACTAGGCTCGATCCTACCCGCGTTTACCTTCTTTTTGAGCCTATGATACCTAGCGATTTTTATTCGTTTTTTTAGGCTTTGTCTAGGTCTCAGTCCAGCGCTATCAATCAAAACAATTTTTTCGACCAGTGGACAAGCCGCTCCTAAGATTATTGCCACTCTCCCCCCAAAACTATGCCCTAGCAAAATTACGGGCGAAGCGATGACTTTGTTTATAAAGTCCTCAACTACTTCGGCATATGAATAGATATCGGCATCAAGTGGGGGCATTTCGCTCGCCCCAAAGCCCCAAAAATCCAATCTAAAAACCGTAAAATCCCCGCTCAAGTCATTCGCAACGCTAGCAAAACAGTCGATACTCCCGCCCCAGCCGTGGAGCAATAATACAGCCCGCCCCTCGCCCTCGCGAGTATAATGCACCCCCCTAAAACTTGGCATACTCACCACCTTTAGGAGTAGTCTATGTTTTGGACTAAATTTTTGCTAAATTGCAGAACATTGTTCCAGCATGGTAATATCATTATTAAAACTTTAATATGCGCGCAAAGTATACTCTTATTTCAAGTTACAGCGCATTAGCAGGGCATCTTGATGTTCGCCATAATACTCGGGTCGGCGCCCAATTTCGATAAATCCGCACTTTTTATACAAACTAATTGCTGGGTAATTTTGGCTATTTACCTCGAGGAAAATTGCATCGCACTTATCTCTTAAATGCTCTTTTAGCCAATCAATTAAGCTGCTAGCAACTCCGTTTAATCTAGCGCTATTTAAAACATTGACTCGCAGAATTTCCGCCTCATTCGGTAATAGCATAATTGACACCATTCCCTTTACCTCGCCCCCGCTCCACGCAAGAAAGCAGTGAAAATTCGGGTTGGAAAAACTCTGTCTTGTCGCAATCTCACTCCAATTTAAGTCCCACTCATCATTTTGCTGCTCTAGTGACAAAATATCAGGAATATTATCTATATTTGCCTCGGCAATCTCGAGTTTTTTAACCGCATTTTCTGCCTGGCTAACACGCAAATACAGAGGTAAAATCGCCTTGGAATCGGTAAACTCACCAGCATCATACTTCTGCCTTGTGAGTTTCGCTAGCGCCTCAATACTGTATCCTACGCTTTCCCCCAAAGTCTCGTGCAATAAATCCACCTTTTCGTTGTTATTGAAGTAAACAAGGTCGATGAATTCCGCGTAACTTGAATGCAAGTACCCCAAAAAGTGACTAAATTTATCCACGCGCGGCGAAGTCTTTTTTAATAGTATGATTTCGCCATTCTCACCCTTTGCTCGCTCAAATATTTGGTGATAAACAAGTCCCGCTCCCGCATTAATCACGGCACAAATCGGCAACTCGCTATCCCTTTCTATCAAGTTATAAGCGAGCAACTCTAAAGAGTTTATAGAAATAACAGGCTTGTTTAGCGCAAAGCCAAAGCCCTTAACCACACTCAGTCCAATGCGAATACCCGTAAACGACCCAGGCCCTACGACACACGCAAAGGCATCAAAATCGCTTAATTTAACATTTGCAGTAGCGAGAGTGTTTTCTAGCAATGGAAAAAGGTTTTCACTATGTCTAGAAAAACTAGATTCTTGCAAAAACTCACTATTTTGCTCCACAACTGCGATTTGAGTCTCTCGCCCTGCGGTATTTAGTGCTAAAACTTTCATCTACTGTCCACCACCCTAAATTTGCGCGCATTATCCCCGAGGATAGTAATGTCGAGCATTATATATTTTTCAGGCAGGATACCAGCCACCTTTTGCGGCCATTCCACAAAGCACACACCATCGTTGTTTTTTAGCACTTCATCCAACCCGCTCTCAACCGCCTCACTAGAGGACTTTAGCCTATACATATCGAAATGATAAATCGGCATACTACCCGAATACTCGTTGAGTAAGGTAAATGTAGGACTAGTCACTAAGCCCGTGTAGCCCAACTCCTTTGCCACTGCCTTCACAAAAGTAGTCTTTCCTGCGCCCAAGTCCCCAGTAAGCAACACTCTATCCCCTCTATTTAAATGGCTAGCAAACTGACTAGCAAACGCGCGTGTATCCTCCAAATTTTCAGCGACAAACTCCATAAATTACTCCTCTTTTTCCTCTGTCGGTTTTTTACCCAGCATTTTTTTGATTTCGTTAGCCTTTGCCTGCTCCAGCATTTTACGAACGCCTATCATATTCAAAGCGTTTTTGCCATCGCTCCAAAGTTTCTCTATATGGTAAAACTCACGAATCTCAGCGGTAAAAATATGCACTATGAGCGCGCCAAAGTCCAGCACCATCCAACGACCATCGTTTAAGCCATCGCGGCGGTACACCTTTTGCCCCTGCGCCTCCAAAGCATCCTCAATCTTTTCATACAGCGCCTTTGCGTGAGTTGTACTATTAGCGGTAGCAATAACAAAATAGTCAGCTATGTTTGATAAATATGACACATCGATGAGCATTATATTTTCGGCTTTGTTTTCCTCAAAAACCTCGCATGCGCTCACTGCTAAAGTATAATCTTTACTAAATTGTTTTTTCATAGTCTATCCCCTTTACAAACTTTCCTCCTATTATATAATATATTGCTTTTTTAGTCAATCATAAAGCATAAATTGCGCCGTTTTGTCAAGAATTAGTATGGTAAAATGCATTTAAAAATAAAGGGTTGCTGATTTTGGTCTTTTAAATAATTTCCCAAAATCGATGTAAAAAATGCACCAATTTAAACTTTTAAACCAAGCAATTTTACATATATTAAAATAAACTTATCAGTCGAAAATATTTGTAATTTGGAGAGGTTATGCGTAGTAAATTAAGCATCATTATAGACACCACGGTGTTGTTTATCGTTATTAGTTTAATAGTTTTCGCGTGGGTCCGCTTTTACACTAGAGAAGTTCTCATTAGTGCGTTAGCGGGCGTTACTATCTCGGGACTGGTGAGTTACCTAATAGTATTCTTAAGCAAAAAGCGCGCAAACAAAATCATTCTAAACAAACTCGAAAAAGATCAAGCCACAGCGCTTTTACTTAATCTACGATTTACCCCTAGCGATAAAATTACCGACTTTCTCGCCACCGTACTAAAAAAGTCTCACCCCGTAGAGGTATGCGCTGATTTCCTTATTTTAGATGCAAACTCTGCGCAAAACCAACCGCATAGCACTTTGCATAGTACTGAAAAAATGTTATTTGCTCCATACTTTACTCGAAAAATCGATATGCCCTACTTTATCTATGTATACAAGTGTGCTATTGCTCTAAACATCAAGCATATCGCTTTTGTAGGTGCTGAATTTGATAGCGAAGTAACCAATTTTGCAAAACAAATTAACGGTTACACTTTTGAATTCATAGATTTTTACAAATTTTACGATGAATTTATAAAAAATAGTGGTGTACAACTTCCTGTAGTAATTGATGTTACAAAACCAAAAATGCAATGGATTGAGTTAGTACGGTATGCTTTTAGCCCAGCGAGAACGCGCCACTACCTCCTTTTTGGGCTACTAATTATCTTAATGAGTTTTTTAGTACCTTTTAAAATTTACTACCTTGTACTCGGAAGTATATTATGCTCAATCGCGTTAATTGTGCGAGTAGTCCCCTTATTAAAAAAGCAAAATTAACACAATTCGGTTTAAAACCGATACTGCTACCTATTGCATAAAACTCTAAGAAACACTTTATAATTTGATTATTAGAAATTTATATCTTAGTCACTAACAGCAAATAAAAAAGACCTTGTCATAAAAGTTTATATGATAAAGTCTTTTTAGTTTTATTTTTTGTAATAATTGATTATGACCATAGTTGAATCAATCTTACTTTTTGTGGCGGTTTTTCTTGTCTTTGTTTTCCTTAAACAACACAATCTTGCGCCCGATTACCTGTACCACATCAGCGCCGCAACGCTTGCTTAACTCGTTGGCAACCTCGCGAGTACTACTCTCGCAACTCTCTAATACCGTAATCTTAATTAATTCGCGCGCATAGAGCGCCTGGTCGGCGGTATTGACAACATTTATACTCAAACCATCTTTCCCCACTTGCATTACAGGGTCTATGTTTTGAGCGGCTTTTCTTAACTCCGCCCTTTTAACTGGTGTAATCATAATTTACTCCTTTTTATATAAAAATTAATGTTTTTTCGCATTTTTTTGCGTTTTTTTAGTGTTTTTCGCTACTTTTCGCTGATTTTGCACAGCATCAACTTCTTGTTGAGCGCTTTTTTGAGCCTCTAAAATTTCATCTAATAAACCCAAAATAGCAGTAATTTGGGCGGCACTGTACTGCTTTAAGCACAATATAGCAGTCGCATCCTTTAATCGTAACATAACTAATTGTTTTTTAGTATTCGTGTAGTCATAACTTTCTATATTTTGATACTCAATTTCGCCAATTAGTTTCCCATTTGGAACATATCGACTAAAATTTCCACAAAAGTACTTAATATTATTTTCTGTAAAAACTATTTTTGATGCCAATACACCATACATCTCAAAGGGAACCAGCAACATTCCTAAAGCACCTAGCACTATATCAAACCAGCCGCCCCAACCTACTCCATACACAAATAATGCAACAAAAGCCATCAAAATCACTACTAAAAGTATGATATAACATATATTTTTAGATGATTTCGGTAAAAAAGTCTTATTTTTCATACCTACTCCGTGTACTCAAATTCGAGTTTACCTATAACGATTGTGTCGCCATCTTTAAGACCTAACTTAACTAATCCCTGCATTACTCCATCGCTTTTTAGGCGCTTTTGCAAGTATGCAAGACTCTCTGAATCATTGATGTCTGTCTTTTTAGCCAAGTCCTCAATCACATCTCCAGACACTTCAAACACATTCTCATCAAGTTGTTGATAAACCGTGGGGCGTATTTCTCGAACATCATAATCTACGACCTCACTCTCGATTCGCTCAGGCTTTGGCAAAGTGTCTAGTTTTTCAAAAATTGCTGCTACTAATTCATCAATTCCCTGTCTAGTTACATTGGAAACCTCAAAAACTGATGAATTTTTGTGATTTTTTTGCGTTTTTAAGAACTTTTTAAAGTCAGCAACAGCAGTCGAACCATCAACGAGCAAGTCAATTTTATTTAAAACAACAATTTGCGGGCGAGCGGCTAACACGCTCGAGTACTCCGCAAGTTCACGATTGATAGTTACAAAATCTTGCATGGGGTCACGCGATTCACTACCACTAATATCAACAATATGCACAATCAAACGCGTACGCTCAATATGCCGCAAAAACTGGTGCCCCAGCCCCACTCCTTGACTCGCACCCTCGATAAGCCCAGGAATATCAGCAACTACACAAGTTTTATCAAACTGCTTTAATACACCTAAGTTTGGCGACAGAGTCGTAAAGTGATAGTTCGCAATTTTCGGTCTAGCATCCGTAATAGTGCTTAACAATGTAGACTTACCCACATTGGGAAATCCTACCAATCCAACATCTGCAATAGTCTTTAACTCAAGAGTGATTTGATGTTCTTTTGTACGCTGCCCCGACTGACTAAAACGAGGCGTTTGCCTACGAGAATTGGCATAGTGCTGATTGCCCTTACCACCATTTCCGCCACGCAACAGAGTAAATTCCGCATTATCCTCATACATATCGACAATGACTTTTCCACTCTCCGTATCCTTTACGACAGTCCCGCGCGGTACATAGATAACCATATCCTCACCATTCTTGCCAGTTCGGTTGCGAATATCTCCTTTTTCACCATTCTCCGCAAAAAAGCGTTTCGTAAAGCGGAAATCAAGTAAAGTATTTAGGCTATCCTTCACCTTTAGAATGACATCGCCACCCTTTCCGCCATCACCACCATTTGGTCCACCATTTGGCACATATTTTTCACGGCGAAAAGAGACAGCCCCATTACCACCATCACCCGCTTTTACCCAAATATTCACTTTATCTACAAACATAATTTTCTCCTAAAATTAATTTATTTTATGTTTTTTTACGCAAAAATGCAGTTTTTTAAGTGTTTTTTTACAACTTTTCGCTTGTTTTTCTCATATCAAAAAATTTTTCCTAGGTCGTTTAAAACATACCCTACCCTCTATCTAAAACCAGTCAATCATTAAAACCTGCCTTACTTCCTATATATTATATTAGCCTATACACACAAAACGCAAGGCAAAGTTGTATGCCTTTTTACTGGGTATTTGTGGATTGTTTAACCTGCAAATTATAGTACTTACAAATTTCCTTTAGTTTACACTCTGCACAATTGGGCTTCTGCGCTTTACAAAAATATCTACCAAACAACACAAGCCTAAAATGCGCATCGTGGTCAATATACCGGGGGTATTTTTCGTTCCACTGTTGCTCCACCTCGAGCGGAGTCTTTGCATCGACCAGCCCGATACGATTTGTTACACGAAAAACATGCGTGTCGACCCCTATTCTGTTTGCTCCAAAACACGCACTCGAGACCACATTGGCAGTTTTTCGCCCTACACCAGGCAATGTTTCCAAAACCGCGGGGTCCTGAGGCACTTCACCGCCAAATTTTTCTATTAACACACGAGACATGGCTAATATATTTTTTGCCTTGTTATGATAAAAACCCGTACTATATATCAGTCGCTCGAGTTCGGGTTGTGTAAGTGTCACCATACTCTCTACATCGGGATATTTTTGAAACAAAATTTTAGTAACTTCGTTTACGCGCTTGTCGGTACATTGAGCACTCAAAATCACCGCTACCAAGCACTGAAAATCAGTATCAAAATTTAATTCTGGGTCAGGGTTTGGAAACATTTCTGTTAAATAACTCATTACTTCATCTATCATTTGTGAAACTCCTATAATTGATATTATAACACATATTATATAATTTTTCAATAGAAAAAACACAGCATAATAATATTGATTACTGAACCAAAACACATTTATATTTATAAAATTTATGAATATTTATCAAATTATGAAATAACAAATTTAAATAAACAAAAGACCGCGCAAGCACACGCAACCATAATAAAAAATATAAAAATCTATTTAAAACAAAGAAAAAACCACCAAAAAAGTGATTTTTAATGTTATTCTATAAACTTTTTGCGCATATTTTGCAAAACTTTATTCTCAATTCTAGAAACCTGCACTTGACTGACCCCGAGTTCTTTCGCTATTTCACTCTGTGTCTTGTCACGATAATAACGCATAATTATAATTTTTCTATCGCGAGGCGGCAATGATTCTATTAGTTGTTTTAATATAAAATGGTCGAGTTTTGAATCCTCCTCCTCGGGAGTTGCTATTCTCTCACCTAAAGTCACACTTCCCTCTTCAGTGCTATCCACAGGTGTCGACAAACTCACAGGGTAGCGAGCACTATCCATTGCAAACACGACCTCTTGTGGCTCTAAATTAAATTTTTCAGCAATATCAGCAATACTCGGCGCGGGACTATCACTAGAGAAACTATCCAGGTATCTATTTATCTCAGCAGCCTGCGACTTTATAGCACGACTGACCTTTATATATCCATCATCTCTAAGAAAACGCTTCACCTCACCCGCAATCATAGGAACAGCATAAGTGCTAAAACGGACATTGTACGAAGAGTCGAAATTGTTTATCGCTTTTACAAAACCTACACAGCCAAGTTGGAAAAGGTCATCGTAATCAACACCCTTGTTACGATAGCGCTTAATCACACTTTTAACTAAAGGGTAGTGAGCGCTTATGAGCATATCTTTGGCATCTTGGTCGCCATTCTGCGCTAGTTTTATCAGCCTAAGCGTTTGCTCATAATCAATCATTTTCACCACCCACCGCCTTTGCTTTTCGGCACTCAAGAGTTTTAGTCATTTCGACCACAATACCGCCACCCGTGTTATGCTGCAGATTTACCGAATCCATAAAACTTTCCATTACAGTAAACCCCATTCCAGCACGCTCCTCATCCGGTTTTGTGGTGAAAAATGGTTCGCGGGCGCGATTTAAATCTACAATACCTACGCCGTTATCCATCACCTTTATATCAATCTCCCGCGTTTGTTTTAACCCCACCCAAACAGTGACCTTCCCCACGGTTTTTGGATAAGCGTGTACAACACAGTTGGTCACCGCTTCACTGACAGCAGTCTTAATATCGGTAATCTCATCAAGTGTAGGATTGAGTTGAACGCAAAACGCCGCCACAGCGCTGCGTGCAAATCCTTCGTTTATTGAGTGAGAATCGAATTGTAGTGTCATTTCGTTAAGATATTTCATAATTACTCCCCTTAATTAATTTTTGGCATCACATCATAAAGTGCGGTCATTTTAAAAATCTTGTCAGCCTGTGTGCTTGGATTCGAGATAAACACTGGAGTGTTGCGTTGCTTCAGTTTTTTATATCTACCAATCAAAACACCTATGCCAGTACTATCCATAAAATCAAGTTTGGATAAATCTATGATGACCTGTTTAAACTCCGCCGAATCAAATTGATTGTCCATCGCACTACGAGCATAATGAGCGGTATGCTCATCAAGTTCACCTGCAATAGAAAGGTACAATGTACCCATATAAACCTTAGCATTTACTTGCATAAACAATCCCCTCCTAGACAATCTAATTTTACAATAAATCCAAATAAAAAAATTGCCATATTTGGCAGAATCAACACTAATTTTGCTAAATAATGGCAAATATAAATTCACAACACTTTTCGATAAAACATCACGAAAAACCGCTTCCTTTTTAAATTCTTAAAGTAAAAATCAAACCTCTATGTTTGAAAACTTATGCATAGTACTTTAAATTTGTGTCAAAATGCGTACAATTTGCTAAATTTTAAAAAATACAAGCAAAATTATTAATAATCAAAAGCCGCCTTCGCATTAAGCACGCCCATTCCACAATCATTTGGACTACAGTCTAAACGATTGGCGCTATACATAATTAATGATTTAATTTGATTTGGCAAAAGATAAGGATTGCGCTCAAGTAATAATGCAGCAACGCCAGCGACAAATGGCGTACTCACGCTTGAGCCTGTCATTTGAGTCAAAAACACTGGACCATTTGCGAGCGAAGTGATATCAACCCCTGGCGCTATTAAATCGGGTTTTATGATATCAAATATTGGACCGCGAGAACTAAAATCTGCTACCTCGATATTTACTTTTGTTGTGTCAGCACAACCTACTGTGATTATTTTTGAACAACTACCCGGAGACTTGACCGACTCAGGCTTTGGACCATCATTGCCAACTGCACTGACTACAGTAATTCCAGCATCCCATAAACTACTCGCCCCGAGACTCAAAGGGTCATTTCGAGCAAGAGGGGTGCTACCGAAACTCATACACACAACTTTTATATTATATTTTTTGCGATTTTCATACACCCATTGCATAGCATCCAAAACTTTAAATGCCTGTGTCTGTCCATCACTATTGAGGGCTTTTAAAATTATCAAATCACATCCAGGGGCAATGCCGCAGTATTTCCCCTTTGAGTATGCACCACTCCCCGCCAGTACTCCTGTGACAAAAGTGCCATGACCATTGTCATCATACATCGCTGTACGCTCATTAACTAAATCCACAAACTCAACAACTCTATTTCTACCGAGCAAAAAATCTATGTGCGGATAGCAGCCTGTATCAATAATCGCCACACGAACCCCCTTGCCCGTGTACCCCTCCTTATGCAGCACATCAACATTGACCTTTTTCCTAGCATCGTACATTAGAGCGTTTGCAATTTTAACTGATGAAATATATTCAACCCACGAATTTAGTGCGAGCGCAAAAATTTCGCCACTACCGCTTTCCACGGCAAACGCGCTAATAAACGGATACTCTCCAATAATGTTTAAATTGGGGTTATTTTTTAAAATTTTTCGTGAATTAAGAAAATCTTTTACATAAAGTATGTACTTTATATCCATTTTGTTCGCTATTCGCACGCCTAGCAAACTAGAATCGATTTTAAAAAAACTCATATTTAATCCAAAATTGATAATAGATAATTCATTTTTGCGCGTTGCTCATCATTTAACATTGGGGTAATTTGATTTGCTAGACTGCGAATAGCGCTAGAATCAAAAGTGCCTTCTTGCTTTTTAATAGCTACCAGTCTCAAGATTTCGGCAACAATATCACCTTCACTCATTTCGCCATATTTGGAAATAAAATCTTGAATCACATCTCCATACTCATCTTCAACTTTTTTAAATTCATCGCTTTCCAAAATCTTTTCAAAATCCATATTTTGAGAAAAATTGTTTGCTTTTGATTCCGATTTTCCCTTTTTTATTTCTTTTGTTAAATCTGCCTCTGCACTTTGTTTTTTATCAATCTCTTGCGTCTTTCCAAAATCTTTTAAATTCATACTCACACCTCGACATTCACTAAATCAGTATATGAGTCATATATTAAAGTGGTGAGTGAAATTGGATATTTTTAGTATTTTAAACAGCATTGGAATAGACAAACTCGAGAATATTTTTAATCTCGTGTCTAGTCTATTTAATCACTCTCAAACAAACACCGAAAACATTAATACCACCCCTCAAGACTTTGATAGTAAAAATCCATATTGGTCTTTACCTACATACAATTTACCTTCACCCCAAACTCAAAGCACTGAAAATACTACTTCGACACAAACATATAATAATAATATGAATTATATAAATAGTACTATGCAACAAAATTATAGTACTATGCAAAACCAAAACGGTATGCATAGTACCTTAAAATCGAATAAAAATGCAGATTTTTTGGAAATTTTTAAGATTTTGCTGCCATTATTTAAAAGCTCGAACAATACTATATCTCAAACGGAAACAGCCGCAAAACGCGAATCTGAAATACTGAAATTAAATAAAACAAATTAAACTGACTGTTAAAATAATAAAAAAGGAGCAAACTGCTCCTTATAATGGTTGCATACGCGATAATTTGTGAGTGCGCCTTTTGCGCTTCTGTTCAAGATGCTTTAATATAATTACAGTATGGAGTGTCACCGCATCCTCAAAATTACGAATATCAAGCCCAAGCATTTTTTTTATTTTCTCAAGTCTGTAAACTAATGTATTGCGGTGGACAATTGCATCCTGTGCTGTTTTAATTATATTTAGATTGTTTTTAAAGAAAAGCTCTACGGTGTTAGTCAATTCCTCATCTTTTAAAAACTTTTTCACATTTTCATCCTCGAGAATATTTTGCACATTACCAAGACTCTCATTATCGAGGTTCACAAGCAAATTCCCAAGTAGACTTGAATTCACTGCTATTTTATCGGGATAAGCCTTATTCATCGATTTTCTCCACAAAACTACCTGACTTTAGGTATTTATATTCTTTAACAAATTCAGCGCAAGTTTCCTTTTCTTGACTCGCCATTATAATGACTTTGTCTTTTGGCGCACTATCAAATAATTGCTTTAGCGCTTTCTTAATGCGAGCAACAGTATCAGCATCATACTCACTCAAAACATCATCGCATAAAATAATATCGAGCGGTCGAAGTGCCATACGCGCAATTTGCACGAGGCGCCTATCACTACTACATAGATTTTTTATTTTTTCATTTTTGAGTGCTTCTATATCAAATTCTTTCAAAACAGCGTTTATACGCTCCTCACGCTCTGCCTTTACGACCTTGTGTACCTTTAGCACCCAAAGCAAATTTTTATAAACAGACTTGCGCTCAAAAAAAACCGCCTTTGTAGACAAATACCCTAGGCTAATATCGGTCGCAAAATTCACCTTACTAACAGGCACGCCCTCAATCAAACATTCGCCGCTCTTTTGCTTTTCAAGCCCCGCAATCAGTCGCAGTAACGCTGTTTTACCGCTACCAGTTTCGCCAATGATTGCCAAACGGTCGCCTTTTTTTAATGATAAATTAATATCAAAAAGGGCGCAATAATCTTTATTATACGCCAATTTAATGTCTTTCAATTCAATTACAAACTCAGCCATAAACTTCTCCTATTGAAACATTATACACAATTTACAAATTCTTTTCAACTAATTTTTAAATAAAAGTTAATAAAAATTAGTTATTTCAATTTGACAAATATCTCGAGGCGTGTAAAATCTTTTTTTATTCAATTTGCTAGCCAAATGCCTAAAATTTTGTTATACTAAAACTATATTACACAAAACGGAGATTGATTATGGATTTATTTGAAAAATGTAAGGCGTTTAGTCTCGCTGACAAGGCAAAAGAACTAGGTATTTACCCTTATTTTCACTACCTCGAGAGTGGTCAAGATGTGGTTGTGAATATGGAGGGTCACCGTGTCATTATGATTGGTAGTAACAACTACCTAGGACTAACGAGCCACCCCGAAGTCATTGAGGCAGGCATTGAGGCCTACAAAAAGTACGGTTCTGGGTGTTCTGGTTCGCGTTTTTTGAATGGTACACTAGATTTACACCTTGAGTTTGAACACGACCTTGCGGAATTCTTACACAAAGATGCGGTAATCACCTTTGGTACAGGATTTCAAAGTAACTTGGGAATTATTAGCGCTATCGCAGGGCGCCACGATGTGATTTTGTGTGACAAGGAAAATCACGCGAGCATTTATGATGGCTGCAGGCTCAGTTATGCCGAAATGAAGCGTTACGAGCACAGTGATATGGCGGACCTCGAAAACAAATTAAAAAGCATCCCCGAGGACAAGGGTATTTTGATTGTGACCGATGGTGTGTTCTCAATGGGTGGCGATTTATGCAAACTACCCGAAATTGTAGCACTAGCAAAAAAATATGGTGCGCGCGTAATGATTGATGATGCACACGGACTCGGGGTATTCGGCGAACACGGCAGAGGCACTGCGGAGCATTTCGGTCTCGAGGATGATGTAGACATCATTATGGGGACTTTTTCAAAGAGTCTCGCGAGCCTCGGCGGCTTTATGGCGGCTAAAAAAGAAGTCGTGGAGTATGTAAAGCACACATCTCGCCCGTTTATTTTCTCCGCTAGTATGACACCTGCTAATGTTGCTTGTGCGCACCAAGCATTGAAAATACTCAAGCGCGAACCCGAGCGCGTAAAGAACCTAATGCACATTACCGACTATATGCGCTCTGCGCTAAAAGACCGTAACATCCCTATTCGTGAAAGCGTGGCGCCAATTATTCCTATAAATACATATGATGATTTCCGCACTTTCTACGCGTGCAAAGTTTTATTTGAAAAAGGCGTGTATGTCAACCCTGTCGTTAGCCCCGCAGTACCCGCTGGCGATGCTTTGATTCGCACGAGTTACACAGCGACTCATACCGAAGCACTTATGGATGAGGCTGCAGACATTATTAAAGATGTATTTGAAAACGATTTAAAAAATATGCCTAATTTTGAGGACAAAATAGCGTAGCAAAAGTAATATTTCTAAAAACATACAAATCGTATGCGCTATTTTAAATTAAATTTAATACTCTTCTTAAATTACATTAAAAAGCAAAAGACTTTCATATTGAAAGTCTTTTCTTTTAAATTAAAAGTTAGGTAGGTATTACTTACTCCTCTATAGTTGGGTCGATAATACCATAGCCACCATAACGGCGCTTGTAAATAATGTTTACTCTACCGTTGTCATTGTTTAGGTAAACATAGAAGGCGTGGTCGGAATTTTCGAGTTCCATAATAGCCTCAGCAACTGTCAGCGGATAAATATTGAAGTTCTTTACCTTGTCGACCAAACTCTCATCTGGTTTAATCTCAAAGTCTAAATCATCATCGTTGAACATCAACTCGTTTAAGTCGACATTCTTGCGCAATTTATCCTGAAGTTTGGTAGAATACTTCTTAATCTGGCGCTCAACTTTCGGTAGAGCAAGGTCGATATTTTGATACATATTATCAGACATAACCTCACTACGGAATAGCAAGCCCTTATCCTTGATAGTCAACTCCAGCTTAAAAGTGTCCTTATTAGCGCGGGAGCAAACAACCTTTGCCTGCGCGGTCTCGGGGAAATAGCGGTCGAGTCGATTCACCTTTTCCTTGATAATGTTTGATAACTTTTCACTCACGGTGTAGTTTTTAGACATAATTTGTACTTCCATAATATGTCACCCCCTTAAATACTCATATATTATACCAAACTTATATAATTTTGGCAATTAAAATCACATTAAATATTTTTAAAACAAAATTAGGCAAAATCTGTCGCGATAACCAAGCTTATATAAAACTATACGCCATTCCAACAAAAACACGCCTATAAAATTATATAAAAAGCGAGATAATCTCGCCTTTTACCGTAAATTAGATTTAAAAAGCACATTTTGCGCCTTAAAAACATTATGTAAACATATAAATCCCAGCCATAATCACCACATACGCAAGAATCACGAGCCCTAACGCAAATGCCACCCACGATATAATTCGTTTGTGCGCCTTTATGATAGCGACAATTCCTAAAATTGCTGAAATTAGGGCAAAGATTACACTGCCACCTATTCCAACAACTGGTAATAGTATAAAATTAAATGTCCATAGCAAAAAACCGCTAGTAGTCGCAGCATCGAGTCCCGAAGCAAGCGCGATAATAAGTACGATTGAGCAAAGTAACGCCACAACACCTAATGTAATACCAATAGTTCCATAACTACGGCTTTGAATATTCTCGTGGTAGTACTTTTCAATTTCACGGTCGCTCGCTTGCGAGGCTTTGACATCTTGTGGCGCATTATTGTTTAACATAAACAGTGTAGGTTTTTGCTCGCTTTTGATTGAAGCACTATTAGTCGCCTCATTTACTGCTTTAACCCCCTCATCCTCACGAGTAGCGCTATAAGTATCCTCTGCTAGTGTAGATGATTTGAACTTCAATACCTCTTGACTATTACTACTGTTTATGTCCATATTCGTGTCAGCGTGTTTTATAGCCTTACTCTCCCGCTTTGTACTTTTTTTCATAGCCTTGATATTCTCAATAATTTCCTCGGCGGTTGCTTTTTGCTCTATGTTATTATTC
This sequence comes from uncultured Christensenella sp., assembly GCA_949287685.1. Lineage (GTDB taxonomy): Bacteria > Bacillota > Clostridia > Christensenellales > UBA1242 > UBA7867. Next base: position 29,529 of record CASEHF010000008.1, read on the forward strand.
TCTGGCAATTTCGCCTCCGTAATTTTTTTACTATTTTACCATTTACATAACTTTTAGTAAAGTTAAATTTGCTAGTTTTAAAAAGTTCGTAAAAATAAAACAAAAAAGGCGCCTTTTCGCATATCACTACGCTAAAAGGTGATGCCTTTTCTAAACGGCGCTAAAAGTACATGTACTAAACTGCTATCCGTTTATTTAGTTTTTTAATTTAGAGATTACTCTGCCTCTGTAACAGCTGGAGCTTCCTCAAGAGTGTAGTTCTTTGGGTCGATAACGAATTTGTAAGTCTTAGCGTTCTCAGCGGTACCATCGAAACTAATCTCAAGAGTTAAAGTACGAACTGTGTCATCAACGCCTTGGAATAAGAAGTATTCGTGACTTGTGTCAACATCTGCATCTTCAGCGTAAGCACCAAAACCACCGTGCTTGATTACTTCCTCTGCCTTGTCTGTACCGTAGAAGTTAGTAATCTTTGCATAGAAACCTGTGCCCTTTGTCTCATCGTAAGATACTCTAGCGAGGTCATCTGATGTGAAGTGAATTAGAGCAAAGTGAGTCCTGCCGTTCCCTTCAGCATCAACATAGCCAAGTGCCTGTGCAACTTCCATGTTGTAAGCAACTTCGCCAGTCAAAGTGTAGACTTTCTCAAAGCCCTCCTCGTTAGACTCTTTCCAAGTTGTACCATCGATTTGGTACTTGTACTGGTCGCCTGATGTGCCAGCGAAGTCCACTTTGTAAAGTGAAGCGGGTTCACCACAAGCAGCGAGACCAAATACACACGCGATAACTAGCAAAACTGCGCATGCTGAAACAGCGAATGTCTTAATAGCATTTGCTTTTTCCATTTCTTTTTCTCCTTTCAAAAGTTTTTTATTGTAACCTTAGCGGTTATATATAGTATACCTATTTGTAATAAAAATAACAAATGTTTTTAATAAAAATTTCAAAATAAAGCCATTTTCTTAAACTTTTTTACGAAAATGACCCCATTTTTACAAATAAAAATGCCAAAAATATCTATCTATTGAAATTTTGCTACTGTTTTTGTATAAATTGTACTATTTTATGTTTTTAAGATGCTGTCTTTCGCTTTAGTGCAATTGCTCCGTTATATTACTGAATCAATGTATGTGCGGTTTTCTTTTATAAGTTTATCCATAATTTTTACGATATTCGGGAGTGTCAGCCCAAAGTGCGCGTATAAATCCTTTGGTTTACCGCTCATGCCAAAATCATCGACCCCCAAAACGAACCCCGTGTCCCCCGCTACCTTATACCAGCCAGCGGTCGCCCCCGCCTCAATGACTAGGCGGCATTTCATCTTTTTGGGTAAAACTTTCTCAATATACTTTTTGTCTTGTTTAAAGAACAAATTGCGCTCAGGCATTGATACGACCCTAATTGAAAAACCATCGTGCTCGATAATTTCCTGCGCTTTTATAGCGAGTTCAACCTCGCTACCTGTGGCAATAATGATACCGTGGAGTTCCTTTTTATTGCGCTCGGGACTAATGATATACCCACCGAACATAGCGGAATCGATATTAGTGCCCTTTAATATTGGCAACTTTTGCCTAGATAAAATCAGTGCAGTTGGCGCATTACTCTCGAGTGCTAGCCTATATCCCGCCACGGTCTCGTTGGCATCACAGGGTCTAAAAACATTGAGATTGGGAATTAGCCTCAAACTCTCGATTTGCTCAACAGGTTCGTGAGTAGTACCATCCTCACCTACGGCAATGCTATCATGAGTGAATACAAAAATTTCGCGCAAGCGCATAATCGCAGCCATTCGAATCGCGTAACGCATATAATCCGAGAACACTAAAAATGTCGAGCAGAACGGGAGCCACTCGCCGTGCAAAGCGAGTCCGTTCGTAATAGCGCCCATTGCGTGCTCACGAACGCCAAAGGCTATGTTACGCCCCGCGGGCTGGTGGTCACCAAAGTACTCGCTGTCAGCAATTTTTGCCAAAGTACTCTTAGTTAAGTCCGCAGCGCCGCCGATAAGATTCGGTAAAGTTTTAGCAATCGTATTTAGTACGCGGCTACTTGCCTCACGCGTAGACATTTCAGTATCAAAGTGCAAAGTACTCAGTTTGCTAAGCGCCTTTTTCGTGTTAACACTGAGTTCGCGGGAGCGAATCGGGTACTTGACACCGTATTTTGCGCGCAATTTTTTCCAATCGTTGTAGATTTTGATTTTTTCATCCACCAGTTTATTACAGTACTCGTAGACATCGCTATCGACCCTAAAAGGAGTAGTATCCAGTCCAAAACGGCGAATTGTCTCATTCATCGTGTCGGTATCAAAGGGGTTTGAGTGGCACTTTTCGCTGTCGGCAAAAGGGCTACCGTAACCGATTGTAGTCTCGCAAATAATCAAGGTCGGCTGAGTCGAGGTCTTTGCCTCACGAATTGCCTCAGTAATTGCCAAGTAGTCGTTACCATTCTCTAACACTTTCACCCGCCAGTCACAAGCCTCAAAGCGAGCGCGGACATCATCGGGAAAAGTGATATTTGTCCTACCATCTAGGGAAACATGGTTGCAGTCATACAGTACGATAAGTTTGTTTAACGAGTGGCGCCCTGCAAAAGATGCAGCCTCGTAACTAATTCCCTCCATAAAATCACCATCACCAACTATACAATATGTAAAGTGGTCGTAAATCGGGTACTTTGGTTCGTTATAGCGCTCGAGCATTTTTTCGGCAAGTGCCAAACCTACAGCGTTGGCAAAGCCCTGTCCTAAGGCACCAGTACTAACATCGACTCCTGCGGTGGTGATTTCCGGATGTCCTGGTGTGCGGCTATTAAACTGCCTAAAATTCTGCAGGTCCTCGATTTTTAAAAAACCAAAAAGATGCATAGCAGCATAGAGTAGCGCGCTACCGTGCCCCGCACTCAAAACGATTCTATCACGGTTTGGGTACGCGGGGTCACATGGATTAAAAACGGCCTCTCTAAACACTGAAAACATCATTGGTGCCGCATCTAAAATAATACCCGTGTGCCCTGAATTTGCCGAAACTACCTCGTTTAGCCCAAGTTTACACATTGAATTGATTACTTTTTGTTCAATTTCCATACTTCCCCCTAAAAAACAAAGGCACGCAAAATTACGCGCGCCCTTTTTCTTTCGTTACTTTTTTAAAAAACTTGTTAATCGCCTTTAAGAGTTTCTTGACCGCCTTTGACTCCTTATACGCGCTGCAATTTAATACGATATCGCTG
>CASEHF010000009.1 GCA_949287685.1 uncultured Christensenella sp.
GTTTTTTATAATACAAAATTGTATCAAATCATAAATACAAAACCAACACTAAAATACATAAAAATATGCGAAAAATACCAAAAAATATAGTAAAAATACAAACAAAAACGACTTTTAATTATTATTTATTATAAATTATGCATTAAATATAAAAAATCTAGAAAAATTTACCCCAAAAATCATTTTTTGCATAAAATCGCTCGAAAAAATATGCATAGTACTATAAAATTCGGTTATTTTTCAATTATATCTATACTTTTTTGATTTTTTGTTGTATAATTAATCATTATAAATTGAGGAAAATAAAAATGATTAGTTATGATGTAATTGTTGTAGGAGCAGGTCACGCAGGTTGTGAAGCGGCTCTTGCTTGCGCGCGTACGGGATTAAAAACTCTTGTCACGACACTTAGCCTAGATGGAATAGGTTTTTTACCCTGCAATCCCAGTATCGGCGGAACGGCTAAGGGACATTTAGTCTTTGAAATTGATGCCTTGGGTGGTGAAATGGGCAAGTGTGCCGATTGTACAACTATTCACAAGCGTATGTTAAACAGTTCAAAAGGGCCAGCCGTTCACTCGTTACGCGTTCAAGTCGACAAAGTAAAATACCACGAGATTATGAAATCAACTCTCGAAAACGAACCCAATCTCACCATTTTGCAGGCTGAAGTCGCTGACATTCTCGTAAAAGATAACAAGGTCACAGGTATCAAAACCGCTATGGGGGAAAAGTTTGGCGCAAGGGCGGTTATTGTTTGCACAGGCGTATATCTAAACAGCCGTACTCTAACAGGCAAATATATTCGCAATAGCGGACCAAATGGCTTTATGAATGCCACTAAGTTAACCCGTAGTTTATGTCGGCTGGGATTTACTATCTTGCGCTTTAAAACGGGCACACCTATGAGAATTGATGGGCGCACAGTAAATTTTGATGCGCTGGAGGTTCAACCAGGAGAGGATAACTTGCCTAATTTTAGTAAAAGCACAAGGCGCAACGCCAAAAATGCAGCAAACTGCTATATGGGCTATACTAATGAGCGCACGCACGAAGTTATACGCGCCAACCTTAAATTTAGTCCATTATACCAAGGGGTTATAAAGGGCGTTGGACCACGCTATTGCCCCTTAATCGAGGATAAAATTGTGCGTTTTGCGGATAAAAATCGCCACCAATTTTTTCTTGAACCCGAGGCTCTCAGCACGAATGAAATATATGTTCAGGGGCTTTCGAGCAGTCTACCATACCACGCACAAATCGACTTTATCCACAGTATAAAAGGGCTAGAAAACGCACATTTAATGCGTTATGCGTATGCAATTGAGTACGACTGCATCGATGCCACCGCCCTCCACCACACACTTGAATCCAAATCGATTTCGGGGCTATATTTCGCTGGGCAAATTAATGGCACAAGTGGCTATGAGGAAGCCGCCAGCCAAGGGCTTTTAGCGGGTCTAAACGCCAGTCTAAAGCTCCGCGCAAAGCCCCCGCTCATCCTAGGGCGAGATGATGCCTACATCGGCGTTTTAATCGATGATTTAGTGACTAAAGGCACAAATGAACCATACCGAATGATGACATCGCGCGCTGAATACCGCTTATTACTGCGCCAGGATAATGCTGATTTACGCTTAACGCGACTAGGTTACAGCGCAGGACTAGTCACTCGCGCCAATTACAACAAACTTCTGAAAAAGGAAAATGAAATCAAGCGAGGTGAGGAAATACTTAATAAAGTACTACCGCCCAGTACTGCCTTAAACGATTTTTTGACCGAACATGGCGAACCGACCATAAAGTCTGGAATAGCCATAAAAACGCTTTTAAAGCGAAATAATATTAATATATATGATTTAAACGCAAAATTTCATCTTTTTGAGGACTATTCACCCGAAGTTCTGTATCAATTAAATATAATTACCAAATACGAGGGGTATATTGATATACAGCGACATCAAGTCGAATTACAACATCAAAACGAGGGTATTACTATACCACCAGAACTCAATTACAACGATTTGCGTGGTTTGAGGCTGGAGGCTCGGCAAAAATTACAAAGAATACAACCCAAAACCCTTGCACAAGCGAGCCGTATCAGCGGAGTTTCGCCAGCCGACATAAATGTACTCACGATATACATTAAACAACTAAAAAACAACAAAAGGTAGGGTATTATGCAAGAAATTTCTAAAATCAAAGATATATTTAGTCAAAACAACATAGAATTGTCAGACTATCAAGCAAAGCAATTTTACCAATATTACATACTTTTAATCGAAGCCAATAAACAATTCAATTTAACAGCAATCACAGACTTCGATGAGGTGATAACAAAACATTTTGTGGATTCAGTAGTGAATTATACATATTTTAAACAAGATGCTAGCGTTTGCGACATAGGCAGTGGCGCAGGTTTTCCCGGCATACCATTAAAAATTATGCGCCCCGATTTAACAGTAACGCTAGTCGACAGTTTGAATAAACGCGTTAATTTTTTAAACAGCACTATTACCGCTTTAAATCTACAAAATATACAAAGCATTCACTCGCGCGCACAAGAATTGCAGAATATTGTTCCTCGTGAAACATTCGACTACACAGTCTCCAGAGCCGTTGCTTCATTAAACATACTACTAGAACTTTGTATACCATACACTAAGACAAATGGCGAACTTATAGCATATAAAGGCAATAATATTTCTACAGAAATTGAATCCGCTGCAAACGCTCTTAATACTCTAAATTCACAAATCAAATCTATAAATACTTATAAAATTATTGGAAATGATGTCTACAATCGCAATATTATAAACATTATAAAACTCGACAAAACCGATATAAAATACCCTAGGCAAAAGAATAAAATCGAGATTAATCCTCTATAGTTGATACTAGCATGTTTAGCTAGTATTTTTTTTACTTAAATATATATTTTGCATATGTATAGTAATAATATGATATTTTTATACATTTTATCAGCAAAAAGCATTAAAATGCGTGTTTTTTACGCTTTTTGCAATAATACAATTAGTCTATTAAGTCATTAAACATAAACCTACATATAAACCACATGAATATACGGTTAAGTCAAATAATTTATACCAAGTTAATAAAATACTAATAATATAGTGATAATTATTTAATAAATTTATACATATATAGAAATAAATTTACAATTATTAAATAGTGTAATTATATAATTTACCATAAAATATTATTTAAATACATTAAAGATTGTTTTATTGAATTGTAGTATGTGATCTATATATATCAAACCAAATACATATAAAATATCAAGACTTAAAACCATATCATTAAATAAAAAATTAAAAAATAAAGCAAAAAACACAGTTTTTATCATTTTTAATTAATTAAACGATAAAAAATATTATAAGTTGAGAATTTTATAAACAAAAACAAATCTAAAGACTTAAAACTAGATAAATTATCAAAACCAAATATTAAATATAATATAAAGCATAAAACATATTTTAAAATATATTAGGTCTAATAATTATATTAAAACAAGTAATAATCACAATAAAAACGATTATTTTGCACAAAAACACATTAAAATTATTGTTTTTAAGTATAAAAGAGGTTTAATTATGATTGTTACACAAAAATACGATAAACTAAAACTCTTTTTTAAAACATTGCTATTTAGATATTATTATGTTTCATATGAAACACTGAATGTGAGTAATATAGATAAAATTATACAGTCGAATTGTTTTGATTTATACAAACATATTATATAAGTATTGTTATAATGGAAGTATAGTAATATTATTTATTAAATTAAAAAACAACCCGAAAATTGTATTGCTAAACTATTTATAGTTAAAATATACATTGTAATATCTGCTATATTATTTAAATAGTTGTTATAAATGATAAGATTTGCATATATATTATTATTTAAACCCAAAAACAATATCTTTTTAATGTAAATTAAACCTATTTTTTATCTAGAAAGAATAAATTACAATACTGTTAAATAATTGGTTCCATATGAAACATAAATAATAAATTTATATTACTATCAAACAAAACGCGGTAAACACCCACTCAATTAATTAAATTGATATAATTTAGAATATTATTTATTAATGTAAGTTAAAAATATTTTGTATATCTTGTGATTACTAGATTATTGAATGTTTCATATGAAACAGAGTGTTAAAAGTACCGTGTGTATTTTTTTAAAATAAAACATAAAATGCGAGTTTTGTAGATAATGTAGGTAGTACTTAGAAAGTTTGCAATTCATGTTTTAAAAAGTATTTTATGTTACAAAAAGCGGATAATTATATTTATAGTTGATAAAAAATCGATTTTTAACCGTTTTTTAGCGATTTTTATAGTACTATGCAATACTTTTAGCGAGTTTTAAGAGTTGTAACAAAAACTTATTAAAAACAAATATTTATTAGTTTGCTTGGAATAAAATATGAGTATATGGTGTGATTTGTAAATTTATTATTTTCTTTTAGTAAACGATTGCTTATTATATTATAGTGTGATATAATATACATAGTTTATGAAGGGGGATATTATGGCAAAAATAATCGCATTTGCAAACCAAAAGGGCGGAGTTGGAAAGACTACTACATGTGTAAATTTAGCTACATACTTAGCTGCTTATGGTAAAAAAGTATTACTAATAGACCTTGATTCGCAAGGTAATGCGACAACAGGTGTAGGGGTCGAAAAATCTAAAAAAATGATGACTTTCTATGATATAGTGACAGGAGAAGCAGAAATTGCTGAAGTTATTCAGCCTACAAATATTGTAAACTTGTTTATTATACCAAGTAATGTAGATTTGGCTGGGGCGGAAGTAGATTTGGTACAGATAGAAAATCGTGAAAAAGTTTTAGCAAATCAACTCGAGAAGGTCAAAAACAAATACGACTACATAATGATGGATTGTCCACCATCGCTTGGTTTAATTACTGTCAATGCTTTGACAGCCACTGATAGTGTGATTATTCCTATACAATGCGAGTTTTATGCTCTTGAGGGACTTAGTCAACTTATGAATACGGTTAAATTAATCAAACAATACTACAATCCAGATATTGAGATTGAGGGTGTAATTCTTACTATGAAAGACAGCCGAAGCAATCTAGTCAATCAAGTCGCAAAGGAAATAAAAGGCTTTTTTGGTAAAAAAGTGTATGAGACAGTAATTCCTAGAAATGTACGACTTGCTGAAGCGCCTAGTCATGGCTTGCCAATTTATTTATATGACAATAAAAGCACCGGTGGTATCGCCTATCACGAATTAGCAAGAGAGTTTTTGAGGCGCAACAAAGACAGTGGAGTGCTTATGGAAAAGAGAAAATTGTTTAAAGGAGATTTAGATAATGAGTAGTAAAGGTTTAGGGAGAGGTTTGAGCTCTTTGTTTGCAATTTATGATGATGACAATGCGCAAACTCCAGTGAAAAACCCCCAAAAAAATGAAAAAACTGAAGTAAAAACTGAAATTAAAAGCGATATACTGTCCAATGCGGACAACTTGTTAGAAAAATATAAAGCAAAAAAGCAACCCGAACCCGAACAGATAAACACGGCTTTTGAAAAAGAAAAGAGTAATCTAGAAACAAAAATCAAAACTCTTAGTGATGAAATGTACCCAAGTAGTGGTGCACGACAAATTGCAATTAATAGATTAATGCCTAATCCGGACCAACCGCGTAAAACATTTAATCAAGAGGCGCTAAAAGAGCTAGCGCAATCCATCAAGGAGCATGGTGTGATTCAGCCAATAATTGCGGTAGCGCGAGGCGAAAACTATGTCATTATTGCAGGTGAGCGCCGTTATAGAGCGAGTAAAATCGCTGGATTAAAGACTGTACCTGTTATAATAAAAGATTATACAGACCAGCAAATGCGCGAAATAGCGCTTATTGAAAATTTGCAGCGCGAGGACTTAAATCCAATCGAAACTGCTATCGCAATAAAACAATTAATAGATTTATATGGTTTTACACAGGACCAAATCGCTGCTAAACTCGGAAAAAGCCGCCCAGTAATTACAAATACCCTGCGTTTATTAAACCTAGAACCCGAAGTTTTAACTTTGGTCGAAAAAGGAAAGTTGCAACCCGCAATTGCGAGAGCGATAATAACTTTACCTAGAGAACAACAAATTGCATTAGCAAAAAAGGCAAGTGATGGAAAGATGACCGCTCGCGAAGTTGAGAAAGTTGTACAAGAATTTAACCAACCTGAAGCGGCTGCAACCAAAAAATCTCAAAATTTGAGCTTGGAATTGATTTCGTTACGCGATGATATGCAGCAAATATTCGGTACAAAAATTTCAATTCTTGGAAATGATAAAAAAGGCCGCATATATTTAGACTATTACAATAAAGATGATTTGGAAAGAATCTACGATTTAATTCAAAAATTAAAGTAAAAGTACTTAATTTTATCAAAAAAACGCAATTTTACCCTCATTTAAAATGCGATGAGAGCCGAGATTTTTATTTCAAACGACTATTAACTCATTTAAAAAAGTAGCAAAAAAAGTGTGTTTTTAGCGTAAATTTAATGATTTTTTATAAAAAATTAAACTAGAAAGGAGATTTTCTCATGTTAGCAAGTTGGACTACTGATATGTGGTCGCCAATTATCGAACTGTTTAATTTTATACCTAATTACGGTTTTATGATAATTGTATTTACCATATGTTTAAAATTAATATTGAGCCCACTCGACTTCTGGCAAAAGAAAGTTAGCCGAGCGAGTACGCTTAAACAACAAAAATTACAGCCTGAAATAGCGAAAATTCAAAAAAGATACGCTAATAACGCACAAATGATAAATCAAAAAACAATGGAACTGTACAAAAAAGAGGGGTACAATGTCGTAGGCTCCTGTTTGAGTATGGTGCTAAATTTAGTAATAACTTTGTTTATATTTATTACTTTATTTATGGGATTAATAGGAATTTCACAAAATAAAACTTATGAGCAGTATCTAGAGTTAGAAAGTGCCTATAACACAACCTTTAATCAAGAGTTTAGAACAGAATACAACTTAACTGCCACTGATGATGATTCTGATATAACCGCAAAATTAAATGAATTGATTGCAGCGCGCACTGAAGAAGCTAGAAATAGTTTAATTGAAGGCGGTGTCACCGAACCAAGCGAGGAGGAAGTGACAGCGCTAGCAAGAAGCCTCGTTTTTAGCGAGGATATAGCGGAAATTGTGAGCAAGGCGCAAGACTCTGCAAGTACGCGCTACGAGGAAATTAAGGACAATTGGTTGTGGGTGGATAATATTTGGCGCCCTGATACCTATGTCGCAGGTTTTCCTAATTATGATGATTTCTCAAAAATGTCAAATCTATCGGCACAAGTCGGTAACGATGAGGCTCGAATTAATGAAATTAAACAAAATTTTAATATAATTACTGCAAAAATTCAAAATGAATACGATAGTTGGAACGGTTACTTCATATTAGTAGTATTGGCAGGAGTTGTAACATTCTTATCAGTCACAATCACACAAATGATTACCACCAAGAAAAAAGAAAAGACACTACAACTCCAAAACGGACAACAGCAGCAACAAAATCCTATGAATGGTGCAACTAAAATTATGAAATGGGTAATGCCTATAATTATGGTGATATTTACTATTGGGTACTCAGCAGCCTTTGCGCTATATATCGTAATGAACTCATTAATGAGTCTAATTATTTCATTGATTTCGCTAAAAATTATTGAAAAAATCGAGAAAAATAAAGAAAATAAAGAAAAAATCGAGAAAAAAGTGTCATATAGTCGATAATATAAAATGCATAGTACTGGTACTATGCATTTTATATTTTGTATTTTAGATTAAACTTTAAGTTATCAGGTACTGGGTCGAGCCCTCCTTTTTGATTCGGGCGACACCTGAGTATCCGCTTTGCGCCTAGAAAACACCCTCTGATTACACCAAAACGCCGTATAGCTATTAATGTATAAGTCGAACAAGTGGGCTCATATATGCAACAATTGGGTAAAATTTCACTAATAGTATGCTTGTAGATGTAAATAAACCCTATCGCTATATAACGAAAGGGGCTGCAGAGATAATAGAAAAATTTATTCACCTTAAGACACCTTTTTAATTATTTTATCAATTTTTTCGCTCAATTGTTGATAATTTAAGTTTGTAATCTCCGGATGTGCAACAATTATTATGTTCTTGTATTTGATTTTATCTACATATTTGACTAAAATAGAACGCAAACGGCGCTTAACTTTATTGCGAATTACGGCATTCCCGACTTTTGTGCTAACAGTAATACCAAATCGAACTTGAGGAAATCGACTTTTTGTTATCAAACCACTAACTTCGCCCATATTAATTCTTTCGCCCTTGCGATAAATGTACGCGAATTCTTTGCGTTTTTTTAATCTATTTTTTATTTTTAGCATAATTTACCTCATTTTTTTTGTGTTTTTTTATAAAAATTAGGTACTATGCATTGCATAGTACCTAAAAATTATGCGCGGACTAATTCTTTGCGACCACGATTACGGCGGCGCTTTAGGACTTTACGGCCCGCAGTTGTCTTCATACGCTCACGAAAACCGTGTACTTTGCTGCGCTGACGCTTTTTAGGTTGAAAAGTTCTTTTCATGTTGGTTCCTCCTGCGATATATATGTAACAAAATTGTAGTATTAGTATATCAAAAACTGACGGGTTTGTCAAGTGTAACTTATTATTTAATATGATTTGTTTTTAAAGTAGGAACAGCGAAAATATAGAAGTCTAATAAGTGTAATTAGATGTAAGTTGATTTTATTAAGGATAAGGGTGGCTTTTAAAAGTTGTAAAAATTTTTAATTTAGTTTATAATTAATTAAAACTAAATTAAAGATGGGATATTGAAGCCTTTTAGCACGCAAGCTCGTAAGATGGTGGTTTGATTTGTATTCAAACTCCATAAAATTACGATAAATAAAGGATTTTCAAGAATTTGTTATAAATTATGAATATCCACAATAATTAGTAGGTTTTCCATAGAAATTCCACAAAAAAATGCCTAGAAATACACAGAACATTCACACAAACAAATGAATTAAAATGTTTCGAAAAGCCTGATTATACCTTGGTTTTAAATGTTCGAAAATAAGGTTTTCCACTTTTCCACATGATTACTAATTGTCCGACTTATTAAAAAAATAAAATAAATAATAAATTATTTTCTTTCTCTCTCTCAAAATTAAAACAAAAAAGTGAGTCGTAGTGCCTGGTAGGATCGTAAGGAAGTGGAAATGAGGTGGCTAGAAAGGTTAGAAAACAAGCTCGCTACAAGGATATACGCTTTTGCAAAAGTGTTCGTAGATAGCAAAAGGCGATAAAAGGAATTGATAAAGTATTTGAAAGTTTTCCACCTTTTAGTGAGATTGTGGAAAAATACAGCGCTGAGTGTGGTGTGATTATGGCGTGAGAGTTTATGCGAGGTAGAAGGTAGACTTGTTAGGCGGGAAAAGTGGGGGCAATAATGCGTGGTAAAAGCCGAAAGGTTGAATTTGTCATCGAAAGGAAGGAGAGCGCAAAAAGGAAGGCGCTAAAAGGTGCGGGTACGGCAACGCTATTTTTAATGGCGGGCGGTAAACATAAGGGAAAGGTGAAAAGATAGGGCGGAATTTATTAGGGGACAGAAGTACGGGCCCAAACGAGGGTAAAGCACCGTAAAGGGGGCGAGCGGAAAGGGGCGTTCTTTAATTTATTATAGAAGTAATCTAAAATGTGGAAAAGTAGTTAGAATGCCAGATTTTTAGCCAAAAAGTTAAAAAAGTAAATTGTCGATATATGTGGAAAAGTTTATTTTGATGTTTGAGATTTGTTAGTAAGTTATTATAATTTTAATTCAAATTTGTATAAAATAAAAATTTATCAAAAAAGTGGAAAAAGTGGAAAAGTCTAAAATGTGCGATAAATAAAAGGGAAAGTCTGTGGAAAACTTTTTTCCTTTTGTGCAAGGCATCCAAAGTTAAAAAAATGTGGCGCGAAAGATTGACAAAAGCGCTGCGAGTATGAGATAATTGTGGCACACGGTGGAAAAGTGCTGGGAAGTACGCTTTCACTGGGGTCGTGTTGCCGTGGACTACGCGCCGTTTTGAGGCTTGAGGCTGCTTGTTGCAGAAGGTTGCTTAGGTCTGTTTTAAGGCTAAAGTCGCAACTAGGCACAGAGGTCTTGTTGCGTTATATCTAAACCTTCGGGCTTTGGTCGAATTTTTTTGTTGAATTTTTAGTTCGCATAAAAAGGTGACCGTAGCTGCGTGAGGGGTGTGTTGGGGGCGTTGTAAATGACTCGATTTAGTGCTTGTAAAACTGCCTAACGCAAAGTAGAGTAAAGGGGTGTCATGATTTCAAATTCTGCTACCACGCTGTTTTTTGCGGTATAGTCGCTAAATTTACGCATTAAGTGCCTAAAAAATGTCACTATGTCGCAATTTTTTGCAAATTTACTGTCGGTTTATAACTGATTTTGGGACTGCTTAAATAAGGCGAGTGGTGGATAAGTTTGCGTACATTCTTTGACTTTGATTTTATCAAACGCTAAAAAACGCGTGTGCCTTTAGGTTGCTTTTTTTGGGATTTTTAGGCTAGCGGTGTTTAAAGCCTATTCCGTTTGTTTAAGGTGGATACAAGAAATTTTGGTCTATAAAGTTTTACACAGTGGAAAACTTTTTTCAGCGTAAAAACTTGACTCAAAAGCACAGTCGCTGCATATACTCTAGTTAGTTAATGTAAGGAGGGAATTGTGGTTAAGGCGGTAGTGTTCGATATGGATGGCGTGATATTCGACTCTGAGCGCGTGTGGCAACGCGTGTTTCGGGTTGTGTCGGAGCGTTTTGGCTACAATTTAGGGGAGTATGTGCGCCACAACCTTTGCGGAATGGGCGAGGCTAATATTTTGGCATATTTTCGCGAAAATCACCCCGAAGTCGCTGCTGTCGCTTTTCGCAAGGCGGCGTTACTAGAGTATCGGGCGGAGATTTTGAGGGGCGAGAATAGGCTAAAACCGGGCTTTTTGGCGCTATGTCAGTGGCTAAAAGGTAAAAAAATACCTATCGGGCTCGCAACAGGGAGTACGCTGGAGCAAGTCGAGTTGTGCTTTCAAAAGGTGGGGCTTGAATACAAGGCGATTTTTGATGCAGTGGTCTGCTCGGGCACTGGAGTAAAGGAAAAACCCGACCCCGAGATTTATCTAGAGGCGTGTAAAAGGCTAGGAACTGCGCCCGAGGACTCGGTAGTCCTAGAGGACTCTATAAACGGACTAAAAGCGGCAATATCTGCTAATTGTAAGGCGGTTTTTGTGCGCGATTTAATAGTCCCGAGCGCCGAAATTTTAGATAAATGCTACGCTAAATGTGACAGTTTAGCAGAGGTTTTGGCGTTATTAAAAAGCGAGTCAAAACACAGTTTTTGAGTATAAAAATATGCTAAAATAAGATTTAATTATACTAAAAATCGAGCAAAAAATCCTTTGTTTTAATCGATAAAAATTTGCTTGATTTTTGATATAAAATTAGATTAAAAAACTACTTATTTTTATGATTTTTTCAGTATTTAGAAATTAAAATTTTAAGAATTGAACTTAATATTTTTTTAAATAATACCAAATAAAATAACGGAAATTTTGTCGTAATTTTATTTAGTTTTTTATTTAATTTTTCATATATTGTAAATACAAAAATGTATCATAGCCACATTGTTTATTGGTAATATATTGATATTTTCGAAACAAAAATATAAGAACGGATATCTTATTTATTTAATATTAAAATCAAAGAACTTTTCCACTTTTCCACATTTAATTTTAATTTAAATTTAAAAACTTGTATAAAAAAAAGCATACACTTTTTCGGAAACTAGAGTGTATGCTTTTTTTGTTATTAAATCGATATTTTAATTTTTATTTTTTTATATTTTATAATATTTTATTTTTTAATTTTCTCATTGCGATTTTTGTAATGTTTTTTATATAAGTTTATTGATTAGATTTTTATTTTGTGCGTTTAATGTTCTTTTATTTTGATGTATTGGTTTAAGTGCTGGTTTTGGTAATTTTTGAAGCGGAATGGATGCGGCGCGGAGAGCGCGCGGCTTAATAAAAGTAATTAAGTGGAATAAATCCTTCGGTGCGTAGGCGCACTCCCGGTATAATGTAAATAAGGTTGCGCGCTTTTGGTGATTGTTTGCGGTTGGTTCATAGATATTTTAAGCGGAATAGATCCTTCGGTGCGTAGGCGCACTCCCGATAGAGTATAATTAGGCTACTCGCTTTGTTTGATTGTTTACGGTTTGCTTAGGGTTGTTTTTAAGCGGAATAGATCCTTCATCTAGGGGCTAACGCGGGTCGGCACTCAGGATGCCTTCCCGTTTACGGGAAGTCTGGCGCAAGAGTGCTTAGCAACAATTAAGAGTGTTTACTTGCGCGCCAGCCCCTCTGCCTCTTATTATTCAAAGTCATTACTCAAGAATTGTTTAAAGAGGAATAGATTCTTCGTCGAAAAGCTCCGTAAGCAGGGCTCAGAATGACAGCGCTTTTATTGTAGCGGAACATACAACTGACTACGCTTCTTGTTTTGCTGGGTATTGTTGAGTCTTTTTGTGCGGTTAAGGTCATTGATTATTCTTATTTGGTTGATGTTGCAGAGTCTTTTTGTTTAGTTTTGGGTGCTGAGGTATCTTGTAAGGTTTTGGGTGTTGAACTAGTGAGTGTATTGACTGAATGCTCAAAGATTGAATAGTCTTTTTGTGCGGTTAGAGTCATTGACTATTCTTGTTTGGTTGGTGTTGCAGAGTTTTTTGTTTGGTTTTGGTCTTTGAGGTTTTTTGTTTGATTGGAGCCGTTAAGGTCTCTTGTGTGGTTTGAGTCGTTGAGGTGTTTTGTGCTGTGGGTGTTGAAGTTTCTTGTTCGGTTGGTGGCGTTGAAACCTCTTGTACTGGAGATATTGGAGCCTCTTGTGCTAGTGGTGTTGAGTCCTTTTGTTTTGAAATAATCTCGCTAAAGTCCGCGCGGTCGGGAATAAAGTCGCCCAAATCATCGAATTCCTCCAAAACTGCTGCAATGCCAGATTTTTGCTCGTTTTCGATTGGTTTTTCGCCGTGCTTTTCGAGTTTTATCCCGAAAATCCCGAATATTCCAAACAGGACTAGGTACACGCCTAGGATAATTAGGTGCGTGGTGATACCCTCGCCGAATTCGATAAGCAACATCACGCCCAGCACAAACTCGATTATTCCCTCGCCGAGGTATACGAGCCACTTTTGCTTGCGACTCGCGTAGTAAAAAATGCGGTGCAGACACTCGACTCCCGAAATTATTGCGTGGATTCCCCAAAATAGGGCAAAAAGTTCGAGTCCGCGCGCGGGTGAGCAGATAAACACAACACCGAGAGCGAGTAGAATGCTAGCGATAATTAGGTTGCTGTTGTCGGCGAGTTTGTATAACTTTTGCGTAAAATATTTAATCACGCGCAGCAGCCCGTTGAGGCATAGTAGAGCGCCAAAAACATAGGGAATGGCTGGGGTGATTTGCTCGCAAAAAATGATTAAACAAAAGCCAATTATAACATAAATGATTGCCGAAACGATGTCGGGGAGTTGTTGTAGTTTTTCTCTTAACATAATTTATCCTTTTTAGTGGAGAGTGTTGATTTAATTGCCTCTAGTTCGAGTTTGTTAAGGTATGCTAGTAGTTTGTGCTTTTGCGGCTCGGGCAGGGAGGAAATCGTGCGAAGTAGTCTTGTATCCTGCTCTGAAAAAGAGGGCGGTAAAGGGCGCGGGTGGTCGCAGAGATAATCGAGCGAAACACCGTAAAAGTCGGCAATGCGAATTAGGGTGTCGAGGCTTGGTTCGGTAAAACCTGTCTCGTAGTTGGCATAGGTCGCGCGACTGAGGCCTAATTGCTGGGCTAGCGCGTACTGCGAAAGCCCGATTTGCTTGCGTAAATATCGTAATTTCATAATATATCCTTATAAGTGTATAGGTATATGATACAAAAATTAGACAAAATGTCAAGTAATTAGGGAAGTGTGCTTTGTTAAAATCTTATGGAGTTACATCCATATAGGGGTGTGTCTTTTAATTGGGTTAGTTTCTATGTCTCTAGTTATTTGAGTTGTAGCACAAGAATATTTTAAGCGGAATAGATCCTTCGGTGCGTGGGCGCAGTGCCGGTATATGTAAGTTAAACTATGCGCTTTTGGTGATTGTTTTCGGTTTGCTTGAAGGGGTTTAAAGCGGAATAGATCCTTCGGTGCGAAGCCGCACACGCAATACATACATATTAAATAAGGCTACTCACTTTTAATGATTGTTTGCGGTTTGCTTGGGGTGCTTTAAATCGGAATAGATCCTTCGTCTAAAGGCGCTGTAAGAAGGGCTCAGGATGCCTTCCCGCTTGCGGGAAGTCTGGCGCGTGAATGACCACTACAATGAGAAATGCATACTCTCGCGCCAGCCCCACCATTCCGCTTGAAATACCATACTGTAAGGTCGACCACGCACTTTCTTATTGCGTGTGCGGCTACGCACCGCCTTCGCACCGCGCTAGCCCCATCATTCCGCTAAAAAATAAATTCCTTTAAATATATAAAATGATTCTTAGAAAATTTCCTCAAAATATGAAAATAATTTTTAGATAATTATCTTGAGGTGCACAAATAATTTTTAGATAATTTTTTCAAATTGTGTAAAACAATTGCCAAATTTTTCTATATAGTTTATAATATTTTTAGTGAAAAGTTTGCATTTTTGTATACTTGAACTGCTGGGGTAGTAGGTTGGGTATAAGGTGGTACGCTGTGTTTTTTGGTGTACATAATATGTCCTTTTTCACTAAATAATTTAAAAGGAGAAAAAAGAATGACTAAAACCAAGAGTATTTTTGGCTTTTTGGCTGCCCTTTGTTTGGTGATTCCTGCAGTGTTCCTTTTGGCTGCGTGTGGCGAAACCCACAAGGCGAGCGAGGAGTGGAGTTTTAACGACACTCAGCACTGGCACAACTGTGTGATTGAGGGCTGTGATGAGCAGTTTGATGTAGCCGCCCACGCTTTTGGCGAGTGGGAAGTGGTGACCGCTGCTGGGTGTGAGACAGCGGGGCTCGAGCAGCGTGCTTGTGTCTGCGGTAAGACTGAGACTCGTGCGATTTCAGCGACTGGCCACAGTTATGATTTAAACGCGTGGACAGAGAAAACCCCTGCCACCTGCCTAGACAGCCAAGTGTTGGTGACCAAGTGTAAAAATTGTGATGCAGAAATCACAAAAACAGGGGAGGGCGCACTCGGACACGCGTGGAATGATGGCGTAGTTACGACCGAGCCTACCTGTATTAACGAGGGGGTAAAGACATTTACTTGTACCCGCGAGGGATGTAATACAACTAAGACCGAGCCTGTGGCTGCAACAGGTGTGCATACCTACGGCGAGTGGGTGGTAGACCGTGATGCTACCTGCACCACGACTGGTGTAAAGTACCGCGTTTGTACGACTCCAGGATGTACAGCCTCCGAAAATGAAATCATTCCTCTAAAGCCTCACAACTATGTAGACCACATCTGCGATGTTTGTGGAGCGTACGATGAGGATGTTGTGGCTACTATAACAGCAGGCGAGGACACAACTGCTTACACCGATTTAGCGAGCGCATTTGCTGCTGCTACAAATGGGCAAACAATTGTATTGGAGAAAGACACTGCAATTGCCGCTCTTATAGAAATTAACACTCCCGTAACTCTTGATTTGGGTGGAAACACTCTTTCAGCGAGCGGGAACAATGGTCTATTAGATGTGTACAGTGAACTCACCGTTAAAAACGGTACCGTTCAATCTGACCACCGCTGGGCTGTCTTTGTAGAGGGTGGCGCTGTGTTTACTCTAAACGCTGATGCAACTCTTATTTCAAACGCTTTATTCGAGGACTTCCCAGAGGGCGCATCCTTTTCAACCTTAACAGTAATTGGTGGTACTGCACACATTTATGGTACTATCACTTGTGTGAACAGTTTTGCGGTTGCTGGTAACGGAAATGCTGGAAACAACGCTAACATCTATGTTTACGAGGGCGCTACAATCTCTACTCAACACGAAATCGCCCTTTATATGCCTAGCGCTGGGACTTTAACCATTTCTGGTGGTACTATTAGCGGACAGGTAGCTGTGTACATTAAATCTGGTACTGCTGCAATTTCTGGCGGTGTTTTCAACGCTAGTGGCACTCACGCTGATTATTCGTACAACGGTAACGGTACCGACCCTACAGGAGATGCAATCGTTATTGATGCGTGTGGCTACCCAGGGGGTAACCCGAAGGTAACTATTACTGGCGGCGAGTTTAATGTAGCGGATGAGGCTGCACACGGAATCGCGTACTATATGTACAACGGTAACGGTGCTACTGAGGATGTGACTGTTGCTGAGAGTTTGGCTGACAGTTACTACTCTCAGGTGGTGCCTGCCGCTACCGAATAATGCGATTTAAGTGATTAAGCCTTTATCGCGGTGTTTCGACTACTACTTGTTTTCTTAATAGGTAAAAGTTCACTTTTAATGACATTTTCACTTTTTTAAGACAAATTATATAAATTATTCCATATGACAAACATTTAAACTTTTACAAACGGCAATAATTTAAACTACTAAAAGTCTGTTAATTATGACCACTAATTAACGGGCTTTTTTGTTTGCGGTTGGTTTAAGATGTTTTTAAGTGGAATAGATCCTTCGGGCAGCGTATTGCTAGTATTCCTAATGTTACATTTCACTCTACGCTGAGTTACAAAGGCTAACGCGGGTCGAGGCTCAGGATGCCTTCCCGCTTGCGGGAAGTCTGGCGCAAAAGTGTTTAGTACAGCAAGAAACGAATAGTTTTGCGCCAGCCCCCTCATTCCGCTTGAAATACTGTATCGCGGGTACGACTATACACTACCTATCGGGAGTGCGGCTTCGCACCGGCTTCGCACCGCCTATGTATTACACTTTTTGCGTACAAAACATACAGAAAAACATAGGGAATAACATACAAGATGTTGTATTTGATCTAATTTTGTGATATAATAACTATAAATTTTGATATAGGAGATAAAAATGCAATATCCACCTTTTGAAATAACAAGCGAAATGTTTGAGCTGTCGGCTGAAATTATGGAGAACCTGGGGAAACTTTCAAATGTGAATGAATTAGAAAAACTACCGAGACTGAGAAAAGTATCTCGAATTAAAAGCGTACAATCCTCACTAGCGATTGAAAATAACACGCTTTCAATTGAGCAGGTAACTGATATTTTAAATGGCAAAAGGGTCTTAGGGGTGCCTACTGATATTGTTGCCGTAAAAAATGCATTTAGTGCATACGATGAATTAGGTTCGGTAAACCCGTATAGCATAAATGATTTATTGAAAATACACGGAATTATGATGAAAGACTTAATCAAGGGAGCGGGGAGTTTGCGCGCAGGAAATGTTGGAGTGTTTGATGAGCGCGGAAATATTGTTCACACGGCGCCGCCAGTCGAAGTAATAGACAAACTACTCAATCAGTTATTCGAGTGGGTAAAAAATACCAACACTCAAATGCTGATTAAATCTAGCGTATTTCATTACGAATTTGAGTATATTCACCCATTTAGGGATGGAAATGGTAGAATGGGTAGGTTGTGGCAGACAGCGCTGTTGTCTAGTTGGCGGCCGATTTTTAAGTATGTCCCAATAGAAAGTGTTATTAAAGATAATCAAGAAAAATACTACAAGGCAATAGCGCAATCAACAAAAGAGGGCAAATCGAATGCTTTTATTCTCTTTATGTTAAATGTAATCAACGAGGCGATATGCGACATCGTAAATGATTCACGAGAGCATTACAATCACATAAGCATTCAAATAGATAAACTTATGAAAGTTATGGAAACATACCCGCAGTCAGCGCAAACGATAATGGATAGGCTGGGGCTGAAGTCGAGAATTTCGTTTAGAAAGAATTATCTAAATCCTGCGCTAGCGGCGGGATTAATTGGTATGACTATTCCCGATAAGCCAACCAGTAAAAACCAAATGTACTACAAAGTATAAAGAGTGCTAGAAAATAACTCATAAAGCATAGGCTGGGCGCACTGCGCTAGCCTATATGCCTATAAAAAAGTCATATTAATACTATTGAAAAAAGCCGCATTGTGTGGTATAATAAGGCAAAACGATGCGAGGTGACTATGGAAAAGGACACACAAAACGGCACTATTTCATACAAAAACAAGACTTTTGGAAAGGGAACCTTTGTAGGCGAGTACATACACGGGGCTCTCGGGGACTACCCGAATGGCTTTGGTACGGCTTCTTTTAAAGATGCGGTTCTCGAGGGGTACTTCAAAAAGGGCGAGTTTTTAAAGGGAAAAATGCACACAAAAGATGCCGACTTTGATGGTATTTACGAGCGCGACTATCTAATCGAGGGGCGCGCCGACTTAAAGAACGGCGACTACTACGAGGGTGCTTTTCGCGAGGGTAAAATTGATTTGAAAAAATTCCGCCACACTACCGACTACGGCGCTGTTTTTGAGGGCGAGACTATTCACACGCAAGCGCAAAATGGCGAGAATGTGAGCCTACTAAAAGGGACTTTGCGCGAAAAAGATGGCAGCGTGCAAAAGGGTGTGTTTTTCGCGACCCCGCCCGACAAAACCGCGACTAACTACCGCGCGCAAACGGAGGCGTTTTCAAAAAACAAGTACACATATACGCTTGTGGTGGGAAAGGCGAACTTGCACTTTGAGGATGGTGCGCTGTTTAGAGGTTTTAGAATAAACGGGGCGGAGGGTGTCTCGAGCCTCGGGCTGAGCCCGACAGGGCAGGCGCTACTTGCGCAGGCGATTAAACACTCCTTTGACTCTACAAAGCCACTCAGTACGCAGTTTAATCTCGGGAGCGATGCGATACTTGCGGGCAATCAAAGTTATTACGAAATCGTGTCTAAGGCGCAAAATAACCCCAACTTTTTCGGAGTCCTAACGCTCGAAAAAGAGGGCAAAAAGTGCGTGATGACTGGGTATTTCGATATTTTGAGGCAAAATCACAACGCTGAGGCGGTGCGCTCGTATATTCTAAAGAGTGGCACGGTAACTGCCGCTTTGCCTGAGGGGACACTGAGTGCTAGCAATGCAGACAATCTCTACCTATACAGCGATAAGTCTGCGCTCGCGGACAGGCAAAAATACCTATATGGTACCCTAACGGACTCCAAAAACAACACGGTCTACACGGGGACATTCGCCTTTGACCAAACGCGCGCAAAGGAGTACAAACTCGATTTGCAAGGCAACCTAAATTCGGGCCTAAAGTTTATTCACGGTACAATCGAAGTAACTCAAAAAAGCCCCGAGTCTCGTGCGCTCTATACTGCCATTGCTACTAAAAACGGCACGAAATTTACGGGCGAAATCACTTATCCAAACGGCGACTACAAAACGGGCGATTTTGATTTGAAAATTAGCCGTGAAAAGCCAGTGGTTGTGCAATTTTTGCGCGGAAAAACACGGTTAACTATAGACACCACCTCGCAGAATGGCAAGAGCACCGTATACACCCTCGAGGACTTTAGCCTCGCCCCGCGGAAGTTTAATTTCTTGAGTGATGCGCACCTAAGAGAAAAAGCCACCTATGTTGGCGATATCGTGTCCACTGCGGAACTCGCCGCTGGTACGCGCATTACGCACAAAACGGGTGCGTTTAGCGGAAAATTCGATTCATTGGATTTTGAGTTGATTGAGGGCGACATAAACAGCACGCTAAAGGGCGCAAATGGCTATTCGCGCGTGCTGAGTTTGGTGCGCGTAATGTTAAACAACTACCCAATTTTTAGAGGGAACCAAACGACCCGCAACCTAGAAATCCCCGAAATCGGCAGTGCTACGCACATTATTGAGGCGGGCGAGTTCGAGTACGATGGAGACAGAGCGAAATTGCGCGAGGGAATGTTGAACTTAACCGCTCCGAGTTTTGAATGCAATCTAGAGACCAAAAACGGCGAAAAGTTTAGCGGTACCGCGGTACTAAAAGGCGCAAAGGCTAGTTGCGTAAAATCTGGCGAGTTTGTGGAGGGCGAGCCGTACACATTTTTGTTAAATAAGGGCGAAATCGAGTACCACGAAAGCGGTAGAGACTACATAGCGCTTTACGATGCTGAGGGAATTCGCGCCTTTGATGGTGCGAAGTTTGCAGGGACTCTCGCCGATAACAAGAGCGGCGCGCGCGAGATTGTAATCACTGATGATTTAAGCACGATTTTTGAGGACTCGAATATGTTTGCTACTGCTCACACACCTGTTGCGGTACCCGCTACTCTCGCGAGTGCTGGCAAAACGGGTGCTGTGCCTAGCGAGTCGAGCAAAACGGGTGGCGCCGTAGCAAAAAGTGATAAAACTGAAAAACAAGCCCTTATTAATGCTAATGTAAATTTAGGCAGGTAAAAGAGCGCCAAAAGTGTGTAGCCCATACGCGATAGATATAGTATTTCAAGCGGATTAGATGTGGTGCGTAGGCGCACACCCAATGAGTATAATTAATTTGTTGAATTTCGAGCCACTTGTGTAATTTTAGCGTTTTTTGTAGAAAAATGGAGGTAGTATGCGGAAAATCGTTTTAGTGTGCGTGGGAAATCTAAAGGAAAAGTACTGGCGGGAGGCTTTTTTGGAGTACGAAAAGCGCATTTCGAGGTAGTTTGATTTCCGCGTGATTGAGATTAGCGAGAGTAGACTGCTTAGCCCCAACGAGGCGGGTATAAGGAAGGTCATCGAGGAGGAGAGTGCGCGCATTCTCGAAAAAATCAAGGGGAAACCTGTCTATATTTTGGCCGTAGAGGGCGAGGAAATGACTAGTCCTGATTTTGCCGCAAACCTTGGGCGCGCCACGGATGCGGGCGAGGTGTATTTTGTGATTGGCGGGAGTTATGGGCTGAGTGCCGAGGTAAAGCGTGTTGGTAAGCCACTTAGTTTCGGGAGGCTCACATATCCGCACCAAATGATGCGCGTAATTCTAGCCGAGCAGATTTATCGCGCCGCCACAATTCTCAATAATATTGAGTATCACAAATAGTGAGTACTGCATTAGAATACCCAAAATGCGTAGACTTGCGCGAGTGCGTAGATGCACTCCCCATAGGTAGTGCATAGTCGTACCCTCGATACAGTATTTCAAGCGGAATGAGGGGCTGGCGCGAGAGTACTTAGTACGGTAAAAACGAATAGTGTTGCGCCAGCCCAGTACTCTCTGCCACTTAAAGCGGAATAGATCCTTCGTCTGAAGGCGCTGTGGGTCGGCACTCAGGATGACAGTAATTTAATTATAGCAGAATATACAACTAACTACATCTCATAAGTTGGGTTTAGAATGTACGGCTGTATATTGACTTGATAATAAATAAAGATACTTGTCATCCTGAGTCTTTCTTACAGAGATCTTTGACGAAGGATCTATTCCTCTTAAAAATCACCAAACTAACTGCAAACAATTATTCAAAGTGTGTAGTCTTATTTAATATGTATATATTGCGTGTGCGCCCACGCACCGAAGGATCTATTCTGCTTATTATGCTTAGTTTTGCGATTTTGTTAAAATTTTTGAAATAAGGTATCTTTTGTTTGACAAATATTACGCGAAATTATAAAATTAAAGAGTATTATTGTAATTTCTAGAATTTTAGAGAATATTGTAGCAAATTTTGGCGAAAAATAGGATAAAAAGGGGGATAAGTATGTTAGGGAAATACGCAACGGCGCGTTTCGGTATCATTATGGGAATGGTGGTCGCTCTGTGCCTAGTCGTGGCATTAGTGTGTGTCTTTGTTTTGCAGCCTACGGAGCAGTCGCGCAACACAACCCTTGACCAAGGGGGACAGGAGTTTGTCGAGGTCGAGGACTCGTATAACGAGCCTAGCAAGGATGCCACCCCGAACCCTTACCAGCCTAGCGGTGTAAACCAAGGGACAGTGTACTGGGATCAGATTGAGAACGGCTACTATGAGTTGACCGCTGTACCTCACAGGGCGGAGCCGAATGATAGCGATTTGACTAGTTTCGTGTTTGCATACTGGGTATGCACTATGAATGGCAAGCAAACCAAGATTTCGGGCGATGAGACTATTAGGGTCAAGACCTACACCACGGCAAATGCAGTGACTGCTAGGGAGTATATACCTGTATTTATTCAAGAGACAAATAATGTAGGTACTGCTACTGATTATGTACACTATGTCACGAACTTGCAGTCGCTAAACGATACCTATATGAGCCAAAATGGTGCGGCTGGGCATATCTTTATTTTGCAAAATGATATTACTTTGACAAACTTCACGCCAATCGGTTACAGTTCGACCACTGCATACACTCCATTTGCGGGCGTGTTGGATGGAAATGGGCACACGATTGAGTCCCTGACCATTCAAAATGGTGGGCAGTATGTGGGTATTTTCTGCGGACTAAACGGCGGAGTGATTAAAGACCTCAGTATCCGCAGCGGTACGATTACTTGTTCGAACACAAACGGTAGCGTGGGCGCGTTCGCGGGTGTGATGGTAAATAGTTTGATTTCGCGTTGTGTAAACCACGCGGCAGTGATTGCGACAGGTACTGGTGGTGTCGCCGCTGGGTTTGTGGGTACCGTTAACCTTACAGAAGTTACCCTTGCTGGGGCGTTAACTAGCAGTTTATACAAAAACGAGAACTACGGTGCAATTAGAGGGAACTCGGTCGGTGCAATCGTGTTTACTAACCAAACATATCTAGACAGCAACACCCGCGAGGAGACTCCCGCTGCGTACCTAATTCAAAACATCAATCAAGGCAGTTTCCAAACCAACACCGCCACCCCTGCATAATAAAATAATTTTAATAACACGAGTGATTTTATAATTAAACGATTTTAATTCGTACTCAACCTTATTCTATTTTTCGAAATTATAACAAAACTACGATTCTAACCCTAAGGTTTAATATAAAAAACATACCATTTTACTACTCAAGGTACTATTTGGTATGTTTTTTATTTTATATTCGGTGCGCTGCGTAGGCGCACACGCGGTCAATATAAGTGAAACTGCGCACTTTCAATACTTGTTTATGATTTGTTTAGTAATATTTAAAAAGGAATAGATTCTTCGTCTCAGGCTCCGTAAGCAGGGCTCAGAATGACAGTACTTTAAAAGTACCGCGGGTACAACAGACTACTTTTCCAAAGTTGGCGTAAAGTACATAGTCGTGTTTGTAGTACATTTCATTTACTTGTCATCCTGAGTGCCGACCCGCGTAAGCCCTTAGACGAAGGATCTATTCCGCTTAAAAATACTCTTGAGATACAACTAAAAACAAAAGGCATAGGGGCTGGCGCGAGAGTATACTTTTCTCAATGTAGTGGTCATTCACGCGCCTCACTTACCACTCGAACCAGAATGTGCTGCCTTTGCCGACTTCGCTCTCGACACCGTAGGGGAAGTTGTGGTAATTTAAAATTTCCTTTGCAATCGTTAGCCCGATACCGCTCCCTGTTGTGGCGCGGCGGGCGCTAGTCGAGCGGAAGTGTCTATCAAAAATATACGGCAACTCCTCTTTCGCTATACCGATACCGTGGTCGACCACTTCAAAGCGGAAGTTATGAGTCTGCGAGCGGCGGAGGCTTATGGAAACGGATTTGACTTTGTCCGAGTAGTTAATGGCGTTGTTGATTAGGTTGATAATAACCTGCTCAATGCGTTTTTTATCGCCGAAAATATAGGCGCGCTTTGGGTACACGAAATCAAAGGTGAAGTCTTTGAATTTTTCCGTGTAGAATTTTTCAAATTTTTCGAGGCTGGTTGCGAGATTAAACTTTTCGAACTGGTACGAAATCGTGCCTGACTGCATTTTGGAGAGGTCGAGCATATCGCTGACCAAGTACTCGAGTTTATCTGCCTCCTCGAGGATGACTTTTAGATGTTCGGTGCGTTTTTTGGGGTCATCGCCGCTAATATCTCCTATCATTTCGGCGTACGACTTTATCATAGTTAGGGGAGTGCGCAACTCGTGAGACACATTCGCAATTACTTCGTTTCGCATATTTTCGCCCTTTTTAATTTCGCTAATGGCGTAGTTTAGTGTGTCCGTTAACTCGCTAACTTCCTTATATTCGCGTGATTTAAAGGTAACATCGAGGTTGCCGGCGCTGATTTCTTTTGCCTGTCTAGCGATTTGCGTAATCGGCTTTGAGAGGCGCTTTGAGAATATGTAGGACAGTGCGAACATAATCACCAAACTCACCGCCGTGATGATGAGGAGTAGGTAGACTAGCACATTTAGCGTGTAACTCGCTGGCGTGATGACCGAACTCACATAGTAGTACACGGGTTCGGCGCGCACGGTATCGTAATCAACGAGTCCGTATATGTAGGTGTTGTCCTGCTCGTAACTGTTGCTCGTAAAACCTACGGCATCTTGGTCACTTAGTATGTTTACGAACAAGCGAATTGATAGCATTAGGTCTTGTTGGTCGGTGATGCGAGATGAGGTGAAGCGCACTTGATACATATCGCCAGCAATGGTGTGGTCGAGGGTAAAAATTACGATATTGCAGTCGTTTACGACAGAAAGTTCGAGCAGCGAGTCCTCATCGTGGTTTTCGTAAAAGCCTACTGCCAATTCCGCCGTTTGCCGAACCTCGCGGGACTTGATTTGGGCAAAGATTGAGTCAAAAAAGATAACCTCGAGCATCCAAATTATGGCTAAAATCACGCACATTATGATTAGAAATGTCGTGATAAGGTTGGAACTAATACTACGAATGTCTGTCCTGTTTGCCATAATTTTGTCCTTTATTTTGCGGGGGTGTGATTACTCGGTCGGCTCATTGCTTGTATTAAATTTATAGCCGATACCGCGTACTGTTTGAATATATTCGGCGTACTTGCCTAGGTGCGCGCGGAGCATTTTTATGTGGGTGTCCACCGTGCGCTCATCACCATCGTAATCGTACCCCCAAATCTCGTTTAACAACTTTTCACGGGTGATGACTAGCCCTTTATTACGAATCAGCGCCCACAGCAAATCATACTCCTTGGCGGTCGCGTGCACATCGACATTGTCTACAAATATGCGCTTCGATTCGGAATCGAGTTTAATGGCGCCGATTTCCTTAAATTCGAGATAACCTTGTGTCCGCCGCAACACCGCCTTTATGCGCGCTATGACTTCTTTTGGAGAAAAGGGCTTTGTGATGTAGTCATCGACCCCCAGCGAAAACCCCTGCAGTTTGTCATCCTCTTGGGTCTTGGCGCTGATTAAAATCACGGGCGTATTCTTGATTTCGCGGAGCGCGCGCACGGTCTCCAGACCATCGAGTCGCGGCATCATAATGTCTAGCAGAACGCAGTCGTAATTGCTTTTTTCAATCTTTTCGAGTGCCTCGATTCCATCATATGCGCAGTCGACCGCAAAACCATTGTATTCCGCATACTCGCGTAACACATTCACGATGTTTTTTTCATCATCAACAATCAAAATTTTCGCCATACACTACTCCTTTTTGCCCATATTTTATCATATATCGACATTTTACGCAAGCCCTGTGTAATTTTCGTGAAATTAAGTATATATTGAAATAGATTTTGTTTGAAATGCGTAGTTATTCATATTCTTGATATATTATTATTGATCATCCTGAGTGTCGACCCGCGGTGCCTTCAGATAAAGGATCTATTCCTTTTAAAAAAGTCTGGATTAGCGCTAGTACATTCTAAATAATAAAGAATGACTAATCACCAGTCCAGACTTGTATTGTTTTTATCACTTTTGTGTGTATATGCCTTTACTAGATTACAGCAATAGGTCATCCAGTGTACAATCAAAGTAGTTTGCGATGTCAATAAGACTGTTTAGACTAGGCACAACACCTTTTTTCCACCTTAAAATATTGTCGCGGGAGTAGTTTAAATTCTTGCAGAATTGTCTATTTGAGATGCCTCGAGCATTAAGCAACGCGATTAGGTTGTTATAAAAATTGTTTTGCTGATAACAGTATGGCTCCTTAAAAGTGTTGTTTTCGCCAAATTCGAATAGGTAATCTAGCGATATTTTTAGATAATTTGCAAGCCTAAACACGGTTTCCAAATTCGGTTGGCGCTGTCGGTATTTATAAAATGTATTTTTTGAAATCACATTGTCTCGAAATAAATCATCAAACGACTTACCCTGCTCCTCTAGCGCTCTTTTAATCAAATCAATAAAATCAACCATTTTTATCCCACCACAAACATTTTTACATATTATTGCCTAATTTGAGGACAAAATGCTTGCAACTGCCTAGTATGATGACATATAATATAAAAAAATGATAAAAGGGGATAAAAAATGATTAAAAAAACTGCTTTTATTGGACATCGCGAGTATGCAGGCAATAAATTAGAGGTGGAATTATATTTAGCTGTTGAAAACCAAATTAAGTCAGGTTGTAAAAATTTCATCATGGGAACACATGATGAATTTGATAAAATGGCATTAAGAGTGTGTAGAAGTTTAAGAAAAAAATATAAAGATATAGAGATAGAAGTTGTCATTACAAGTCTCAATACAATAAAGCCAGTAATAGAATATGACAATATATTCGGTAGAGAAAAATATTTTCTCTATGCAGATGTAGATACAATAATGTATGATATTGAGGAAGTGTACTTTAAAAAGAAAATTATTGTAAGCAATCAAAAAATGTTAGATAATTGTGATACATTAATATGTTATGTTAATACACAAAAAAATTACGGGGGTGCAATAAAGGCTTATAATTATGCTATGAAAAAGGGGTTGAAAATAATTAACCTCTATTAAAAATCTAATAAAGTAGCAGAAAATCAAAAAAATTAGGAATTAATCTTTTCTTATAACTTAATATATATAAATTTCGGGGGAAGTGTGTTTGTGTAAAGTCGGCATGCTAATTAAATTCAGTAAAATACTAAAAAATGTTGGAAAATTTCACAAAAATTTCAAAAAAGTGAGAAAAATTGGTAATAACCCTTGACAAATAGCATATACTATGTTAGTATAATATTACATCGCGGGGTAGAGCAGTCCGGCAGCTCGTTGGGCTCATAACCCAAAGGTCGTAGGTTCAAATCCTACCCCCGCTACCAAAATGGCGCTGTGCAGTTGCGCGGCGTTTTTTCTTTTTCTTACGCCATTTGGGTGTGGTGGTAGGATTTAATGCGTTTCACGCATTGCACACGGTGTGTGCGAACCTACGCCCTGGTATGCCGGCGGAGCGGCATATAACTGCGCTCGGTCTAGAAATGCGAGCACTTCTATACCTTCACTTGTTATCGTAGAACCAAACCTACCCCCGCTACCAAAATGGCGCTGCGCAGTTGTGCGGCGTTTTTTCTTTTTCTTACGCCATTGGTATGGTGGTAGGATTTAATGCGTTTCACGCATTGCACACGATGTGTGCGAACCTACGCCCTGGTATGCCGGCGGAGCGGCATATAACTGCGCTTGGTCTAGAAATGCGAGCACTTCTATACCTTCACTTGTTATCGTAGAACCAAACCTACCCCCCCCGCTTTAACTTTTTAAAAAACAAGACAGTAAAAGCCCGTATTTAACGGGCTTTATGCTCGTATTGCTATTGTGATGCAATTTAGTTTAGGTTGGTGCGTAAAATTGTGGGTAATTTATTTTAAAAATTTGCTAAAACACCACTTTTTTCGGTATAATAAAGCCAGCAGCGATTAGTTTTTGCAAGCATTTTCTAAACGCGCAGAACATATAAAAAATCGAGAACGGGGGGAAATTATGAGATTTGATTGCAAAGATTTAGGGCTATATTTTGAAATGAATGACCAAAATTATGTTGCCATAAACGATGAGACCAAAGTGAAAATTTTAAAAATGCCCGAGGCGCAACTAAAGCAAAATTTGTTTGTGTTTGCCGAGGTGAGTGGGCAAAAATTTACTGGCAGAATGTTCCAAATGACTTTAGACACAGGGCGCTACACAACACCTGAGGAGGTAAAGAGAGGACAAGACTTGTGCAGGGATACGGTTGCTAAGTTTGTGCCGGGTATTATGCTGCTTTCCGAAGCGAACATAATGCCGCAAAACATACGAAATTGCGTGTGGCAGCGTGCAAACGGCTCGATTATTTCGCAGTATTATGTGGCGAAAAACGGTTTTTTGATATGCATAGATGGGGAAGTGAAGCAGGCGCACGATGACCTAGATGATTTAATGGCGGCGGTGAGTATGTCTGTAAATGTGGACAACGCCTCGGCGTTTATTGCGGAGCAGCGGCAAAAACTTATGGCAGCCACGGCGGATATGTTCAACAGGCTTCAAAATACTAGCGGACAAGGTTCTAAAGCAAAAGATGACACGCCAAAGTTTACTCAGTCCCGGGCGGGGGATATGGAGTTGCTCGCCACCACAAAAGATAAAATCACGCGAAACGCGGCTTGGTGTGCTTCGTTTGCGGCGGCGTGGAAAATTTTTCAAGAAAAGTACTTAAACAACGACTTTAGCGCTACGACTATTAACGAAACGATTACGAATTTAATGGCAGAGAGTGAAAAGGAAATCAATATCAACCCCAAGGATTTTTTTGCGACCTCGGGGCGGGCGACTGTAAAGTTCAAAAAAGAAATCGAAAAAACGCTCAAGCGCAAGTTTAATACAAAGAGCGGTATTTTGAAACATTTCGAGTTTGTAGAGGATGAAAATACGCTCAATTATTTAATATACGCAATCACAAAGTTTGAATTAAAGTTCAAGAAATCTTTTGAGGATTTTCCTAATCGAAGGCCTTTTGGTGCGGAGGCTAAGGTTTTTGCGGAGTTCTTTGGAGTCCCTGTAGATACAAAAAACGATAAGTTAAAGAAGGAAGTGGACCCAATTTTTTACGAAAATCCCAAGTCTTTTGCGGTGTCCTTGAATTCTCAGGATGACAAAAGCATCATCCTATATCGTACGGACAACCTCGATACTTTCGAGAATATTTTTAATCAATTGAAAGAAAAAAGAAACTCAAGTAAAAATAAACTCAAAGTAAGGTCGTTCGCTGTGCCGAAGTTACATCTAAAACTCGAGCGCAGTTTTGACCAACTTTGCGGCGTGGGGTTCGTAAATAATTTAACGGGGGTAGAGTGCCGAATCTTAAAAGCGATGCAGAACTTGCAATTTGATTTTGACCGCAAGGGCGCTCGCGTTAAGAGTGAGGCGACTTTGAATATGTTGCTTGCCGCTTCCGCTTGCTGCCCTCCGTTAGTTGTTGACTTTATATTTGATGACACATTCTATTTATTTATTGTTGAAAAAGACACCCCGATCGTTGCCCTCAGAGTGTGCGATATAGACAAATTTATCTAATTAAAGTTGATTTTTTAGCGTTTTTTAACTAAAAAATAGGTACTATGCATTATTTTTCGATTGTATAGTACCTGTTTTACTTTTATTTAATATTTATTAATAATTTACTTTAATTATTTTTGTGATGATATTGCATAAATAATTTTTAATAAATGGTTTATTTAATATTTTATTTCGCACTTCATTCCGTTTTTTGTGCTAGATGCTGTTTTTGCTTTCTTATGATATAGGCGTATGGGTTGCCCTTTTGCTGTCCTTGTGGAAAAAAATCATCTCCTAAATTATCAATATCGCCATCGCCCAAAACTGCAATTGCAATTAGGCCTACCAGCGTTATTGAAAGAAGCGAAGCTTCGAAAATATTGTTTAAGTGGTCTTTATAATTGTATGCTCTTGTACTCAAAGTTATC
The DNA here is from genome assembly GCA_949287685.1 of uncultured Christensenella sp. GTDB lineage: Bacteria > Bacillota > Clostridia > Christensenellales > UBA1242 > UBA7867. The sequence goes on from CASEHF010000009.1 coordinate 29,815, forward strand.
AAAAATGTGGAAATTATCAACCAAAAACATAAATTAAGCGCATATATTGGATTTTTTGTAATAATTACTAACACAATCGCACCAATAAATATTGCGAGTGAGTATAGAATTAGGCATAAAATATAGTGTTTTTGTGCAAATTTTGCGAGCGTAATCAAGCAGTAAATAAACATTAGCACTACAAAACATAAATAAACAATGAGGGTTTCTAGTAGAGTGGGGTAAGTGCCGCTAAATGCATATATGCTACTAATCATTAGCCCGCAAGCAATGGCGTTTGCATTGAGCATTACGAGATTTATCCACGCTAGGCGTTTTTTTCGTGTGCTACGCCCCCTTTTTCGCTTTAAAATCAAATAAATAACGAATAAAATCACCAAAATTCCCAATCCTACCCCTAGACCAAGCCACGGTGAAACGGAAAATAAACTCATAAATTGCATTACAGCAAGACATAAAAATGTATAAATTATAAACACATAAAATGTGAGTAAAGTTTTTTGTTCTAACAAAATTTCCCCTTATTTTATTTTTTTAATATTTAATTTCTATTTTTTGGGTATTTTTTAAATTTATGTTAGTGATATTAAGTTTTGAAATTGTGCCTTAAAATGCTAAATTTTTCGAAATAACACTTGCATAGTACTAATTTAGTTTAACATTTTTTGAGAAAAATAGCAACTAAACACGAAATTATTTACTAAATCAAAAAAGTTTGTTGACAAATTAAGTGCAATTTGCTATTATTGTTTTACTTGGAAAGGTGTCAGAGTGGTTGAATGAGCCGGCCTCGAAATTCGGTATGCTGTAACAGGCATCAAGGGTTCAAATCCCTTCCTTTCCGCCAATCAATTTCGCGTTTGAACACCGATAAATTTAAGTATATTTGTACCAAAGGTGTTGCGGGCGTGATGTTTTATAGAGATAAAAAATAGGAGGTGTAATCTCCTATTTTTTAATTAAAATGCTTTTTATAAATTCTATTAAGAGTTTCATAATAAATAACTCTTGACTTTTTTGTTAATTCTAAATTCTTATGTTTAAGATATTCATCTCTTAGTTCATTCCAAATATAACTTTCACTTTTAACATATTGCTCCATATATCTATGGTCGGAAGCAATAGGTCTTAATTCCCAACCATATGATTTATTATGCTTATTGAATAATATAATTTCTTGTCTTTCAATTGAGAAATATTCATTATCTAATTCATCATATTCATCATCAAAATCTGGATTTTTGATATCTTCAAAATAGTAGTTAACAATAGCAAAATCAAAGCTATAGATAATTTTTTTATGCAGTTGGTCTATTTTCTTTAATGTAATAGCAGAAAAAGAATCTTCTCTCTTATAATTCTTTGGTAAAAATTTATAAAAAGCTTCCATAATCTTAAATTTTATTATCTTTGCATCATCAAATTTAGGATTAAGCTGTTTAAGGATTAAGTTATAATCCATGTCGAAACCTTTGTTTCCACCTTCAATTCTTGTAACAAGATGCCTATGATTGCTTGCACTGCCAACAAGATTGTATTGAAAAGTCAAAATGTTGTTGTCTCTTAAATAGTTTTGAACCCTATGTATAATTGGCTCAATCTCTTGCCTTGCAAAACTCACTTCTTTTTTACTTACAAATTCATACATATAAAACCTCCAAAATGTATTTTTGGGGGAAGGGAATCAATTACATATAAATATAACTGATACTTTATAATATCATAAAATTATGAAAAAAGCAATACAAGGAGAATAGAAATAAATTACTCCTTATATTCTTTGCTTTTGTTGTGTCTTTTGTAGCAAATTTCTCGTATGAAGTCAACGGAAGTAAATATTGTGTAAAATAATAAATTTAATATTGTGTAGTTAAGACTAGGTTTATTAACCTGGTCTTTTTTTATTGTCAGTCAACAAATTTCAATACAATATTTTCTTCTGTTTCGTTGACTTCATACATACAAGATTTCAAAGTATAAGACTGATTCCCCAAATTTGCTACTTAGCCACTGCCAAAAGGCAAATTCATATAAGGAGGTTAATAAAAATGAATGAAAAAGAAAGAAAAAAAGTAAAGTTTAGTCTAACAAAATTTACTAAAAAAGGTTCTTTCAGATTT
>CASEHF010000010.1 GCA_949287685.1 uncultured Christensenella sp.
GGAAATACGTATGTAAAATATTCACAAAAATCATTTATGTCATACATAATTGTATCTTCTTTTTCTTTGTCTGAAATATCTTTACTATTTTCAATATCAGTTATTAATGGAAAATTCATTTCTTCATATATAATATTAAGACCCATTATTGTTTACCCCTTTCTTATACATACGCTTCATAATTTGACCAACCATATAATCATAATTGTCTATATGATGTGGAATATTGCAATTACTACAATCTTTAATACATCCATTGTCTGTTTTTAACATTGTGTAATTTCCACCACATTCATCTACAAAGTAAAGAGGACAATAACAAAATAAACAGTTAAAGTCTTCTATATTTTTGATTTTATGACAAGGAAAATATTCGCATTTTTTATAGCCTCGGTAATAGCGAGTTTTAGCATTTTGCTTTCAGCCGCTTCATAACTTTTTTCACCGAACAAGTCATCATCGAGAATTTTATCGAAAAATTTTGAAAAGTTCCCACGCCCCTCCTTTGGTCCAACAACTGAGTAACTACCTACGACACGCGGCTTGTTCCTAAAAACTATAGTTTGTCTCCCTAACCGATTCACAACCAACCTCTCATTATATAAATAAATATATTAGCCCGACTATTATCGATGCGACCACACCTGTAACAATCACGGGCCCTGCGATAATGAACATTTTTGCCATTAATCCAAAAACCAGTCCTTCGCGTTTAAATTCCACCGCTGGACTAGCGATAGAGTTACTAAACCCAGTAATAGGTATAATAGTTCCCGCACCTGCGTATGCACCGATTCGGTCAAACACACCTATTCCTGTTAACACAGCCGCTAAAACTATTAAGACAATTAATGCCCAAGTCGATGCTGCTTGCGTACTCATTTCTGGAAAAAAATAAAGGCATAAATCCTTTATTAACTCTCCAAGACAACAAATCGCACCCCCTACCCAAAACGCATGAAAAAGCGAAGGCCATGGCTTTGTTTTTGTCATTTTTGCCTCAATATATGCATTATAGCGTTGATTCCTTTCTTTTTCGTTCATAAATAATATCTCCACCATAAATTTTGACACTTTTCCAAAAAACAAACTAAAAAATTAAAATTTTATAAATATTTTTGCGTTAATTAATACAAACTACTCTTGAAATTTTTAAATGAGGTGAATTTTATGAAAAAAATACTTGCTCTTTCTTTAACACTAGCACTTGCATCTGCCTTTACGGGCGTTAGTGCTGAATTACAAATGAATAAGGAAAATGCCCTGCGTACAGACATTGACAATGTACACCTAGTTGCAACAAACGCACCGATGGCTGACACTTTAATGCTAGATGATAATTTTATTATCAGTAAAGACAATGACTATCAAATTCTGCCTAAAAATGTAGACACCTACAAAAAGAACATAAATACAACCGAAAGTGAAACCACACAAAATCAAACCAACACACAAACTTTCGTGGACAAAACCAATCAAAACAACAAGACCACAGTCCAAAACACACAAAATAACATTAGCGCAAACAATAATTCGACAATTTCTAATAGTGGTAACCCTAACATAAATCTCAACAATACAACACAAAATAACTCAACTAATACTACTCCGAATGTTGTTAATAGAAATAATACAAATGCGGGAAACAACAGCGTTACTCAAAACCCTAACGCTAATATAAATAACAATGCCATTTCAAACAACACAAATAACATAAGCGGCAATAACCGCAATGGCACTAATAATGTAAATAACGATTTAAGCACTACTAATCATGGAACCGCCCCATACGGCATTGGTAACGCTAACCAAGGCGTACTCCCAAATCAAACCAATAACAATGCAAACAACCTCGACAGTATGATTCGAACAAACAACATTGACACATACAAAAACAATACAAATACGAATTATGATGGTAAAGTATACAATAATAATGGCACTATCGTTAATAATACTAACCCACAAATTACACAAAATGATGTAACAAACAACACCCAAAATCCGCAGATTGCTCAAAATGATGTAACAGTTAACCCAAGCAACAATCTACAATCAAATGTAAACACACAAAATAGCAATGTAAAAGAAAATCCCGGTACGAGCGACTTAAACACACAAAACACCAAGAACACTCAAAGTGGCTCAAATAATCAAAATCCCAATATAACTCAAAACACCTCGCAAAACAGTTCGACTCAGCAATATAAAAATAATCAAAGTACAACAAACAATGATACCACGACACCTGCTACAATCAAAAGTAACTTTGAAAATGAAATAGCAGAATTAAACAACCACCTTGCCGAACTCAATGAAGTATTAAATCAAAATATGGAACTTGCTCGCACTAATATGGATAAAGTTATAAATAACTCCGTTCAATTAGACAAAGCACAAATCAAACAAATCAATGGCTACTCTCATGTTTTACAATGTATGACAAAAAAATTAGCCGAGAGCCAATTCGACCTAATGAGAAGTGCTGGTAAAATTGCACTTATCCAAAGCATTCACGGAAATGAAGCAAATATAGACCCAATATATTTGGAAATGAAAGCAACATTAGAGAGTCGTGAAATTTTCTACAATTATGCAAACCAAGCACTAGAACAATTAAACAATATTTTCAACCAAACAACAGACTTAAAAACTGAAACACAAAATGACACTACACTCAATAGCACTACAAACACAAAAACCATCGCAGAACATCAAAACAAAATTGCAAGTTTGAGAGAACCCAAAATTACCAATCAACAAACACTAGAGAATCGCCCAAACAACAACAATGCTAAAAAACTAACAGCAAGCGACCCATTAGCAAATATGGAAGCCCCAAAGATTCAATCAACCAAAAGCAGTGTAGATTTTAGCGACAAAAACAACACAACTAACAATTTAAACAAAAACCTATTCGAAAATAAAAATTCCATTTTTGAACAGGGTGAAATGTAAAAAAGCCGTTTTTTAGCGGCTTTTTGCCGTTTTAATAGGTACTATGCAATATATTATACAATTTGCATAGTATTGCATAGTACTTAAAATGAGCATAAATATAGCGAAAATCACACATCAAACAAAAACCGCACTATTAAATTTAAGTACGGTTTTTATTTAATTTATATTGCCCATTTGTCAAGAATGTCGTGCATAGTATCACGGTAGTTTTTAGCTGAGATATTCCTACTAGAAATGATATTAATTTCTTTTAATACTTTATTGTTTTCTGTGATTATGATTTTCCCCACAATTTCATTTTCATCGATTGGAGCCACTAGTTTATTATATTCATAATCAACCACTATATTTCTATCCGCGCCTTTCTTTTTTAATACAAAAAAACTTTCCTGTGGTTTAAATTCGACCTCACCTTTGGCTTTCGCCACGCTGGGAATATTTTCTATTCTAACATCGGCATCTACAATCGCTTCGCTGATAAAATTAGCAAAGCCGTAATTAAACAAATCTGCACAAGCACCAAAACGCGCCTTGCTACTATCCGCTCCTAATACTACTGCTATCAAACGCATATTACCCTTTTTGGCGCTAGCGCTCATACAATACCCTGCTTCATTTGTCGAACCAGTCTTGCCAGCATCACATCCAGCATAACTCCTTAATAACTTATTTGTATTCGCCATTTCAGTAATTCTACCAGATGGGTGTTGGAAATCCTCCATCCAAATTTTGCTAATTTCAAAATACAACTGATGTCTCATAACCTCTCGCATAATTAACGCTACATCACTTGCGCACGAATACGCATTTGCGCTAGGTAGCCCAGTACAATTCGTGTAATTTGTATCATTTGCTCCAAGACTTTTTGCGCGAGAGTTCATACTAGCAACAAAACCCTCTTCGCTACCTCCAATTCTTTCAGCCAACATCACACTTGCATCATTTGCAGAACTGATAATAACAGCATGCAGTAAATTTTCTACTGTATAATCACTCCCCGCATCAATAAACACTTGAGAACCGCCCATACCAGCAGCATTCTCGCTCGCAGTCAGAACCTCATCTAGCATCACTTCGCCATTTTCAATCGCCTCAAATGTTAATAGCAATGTCATAAGTTTTGTAACACTAGCAATCGGCAAATGCGCTTTTTCATTTGTTTTGCTTAAAATTTCACCAGTACCATAATCCATAAGTATGCTCGATTTGTAATTAATAGCCTCATCAGCGCTCACAATCTCTAATGGAGGAATAAATTGAAACATAGGCAAAATTACAAGCATAGCACACAAAAACAAAGTCTTTTTCCCTAAAATCATAATAAAACTCCTTACTTTTGGTATATATCTAGTTTTTACCTTTTTGGAGTTTTTATGTAATATAGCGGCAAATCCGCTAAACGATTATAGCTGTCGTGAGCCAGGGCAAGAGTATCGATTCATACAAAATTGCCACAAAAAGAATTGTGCCCGTTATCATAAAATACCGCTTATATTCGCAGAAAAACGCCTTTGTACATACCCCTCCGCCATAAATTCTAGAATTGATATTATAACTCATCATCACCGCACTAACACTAATTAAACACAATAAAATCGTAAAGTGACAGGGTATTATTATGAAAATAACATTTAGTATTCCGCTGACATTAAATAATACAATTAGCAAGGCAAAGGTCGCCCCAACAATAAACCCTCTATAGACCAAAAATATTACATTTAAAAAGCAAAGAAAAGGCCGAATATTTGCTAAAAAAACGATTCCTATTATCGCAAGCATACTAAATATTCTGGCAAAAAAGACACCAAAAACAGATATATCTCTACATATAAAACTTGTTAATATTGAATCAGGAATATTATCGATTGTCGCATCATGTGCAATAGTAAACCCAGTAATTAACCCAATAATAAAACCGATTATCACAAAAATGGCAAGCCATATATACCACCATTTAAATATTGATAAATGCTCCCTCAATTCACATCGCGCTACTGACATATTGCGATAAAAAGAATAAAACTTTGACATAGTAAATATCTATGCCAAAGTTTATTATGATATAACTAATATAAATCTTATTCAAAAATGTTACAAAAATCTACATTTTTCCCTAAAATATATTCCGAAAATTTTGGTCTCTATTATACTCAGAAATTTTGTGTGCCAAATAGTACATAAACTCTTTATTTTTAGGACATTCGATAAAATTACTAAATGAAATACCAAAAATCTCTCTCGATCTATGATTTAAATAACGCTTCCACGCGGTTGAAATTGCACCCACAATACACCGCGAAACATTAGGGATTGTAGTATTATATCTGGCTGCCAACTTCCTATAATAAGCGCCACAAGTCACACTAGGTACGCACTTGTTTAATAAAATCTCAATAACACATTTTTTTAGATATAAAGTACCATTTGTACTTATATTAAACCCTAAATAACCTAAAACTTGATTAAGAAAAGCTTCGTAATTTTTTGCAGAAAAGTCTAAAGAACTTTTATTTTCGCAATTTTTTACGATTTTTGGTGTAATTTTATCAAAAAAATCAGCAAGTTCATCAATTTTTAAGTATTCGAAATTGCTTGGTAAATTAAGAGGGAAATCAGGCTCTATCTCCCCTAGTACCAAAGCCATCGGCACTTCAAATAAAGAGCCAGCCTCGAAACATTTAAAATAACTTGCACTATTCCTATAGTCTACCAAACTAAAAATAAGGATATCAGGTTTGTTGGTTATTACATGACCCGCCAATTTCGAAAAATCGATTTCATATTCAAGATTAACATTCCTATTGTCACAGACGGCCTGCAATTCATTAAAACGGGTTTCAGCATCTGCTGTATAGCAAATAATGTTCAATTTGCTCATTTAAGTCCTCCTTGGTTGTATATCGAGCATATTGTAGCATATATTTTTTAATTTGTAAACTGATTTTGCGAATTTTTGCAATATTTTAAAAAAAAATAAAATTTGACTAATTATTTAACATATTATCTATATAAATAGCGAAACCTTTTGTAGCATCGTTCACAAAAACATGTGTAACCGCACCTATTAACTTACCATCTTGGACAATGGGACTACCACTCATCCCTTGCACCACACCACCTGTTGTGTCAATAAGTCGCTTGTCTGTAACTTTAAAAACCATATTCTTTGGACTTTGTGCACTTTGATAATTTGTTTTAATTATCTCGATATCATATGCTTTTATATTTTTGCCATCTATGCTGCTATATATCTGTGCTTTCCCAGGGTGTGCGCTTAATCGACCACCAACTTCAATTAATCTTTTGCCTTCTAAAATTTCATTATTCATATTAAAATCGCCAAAAATTCCGCTTTCTGTATTTTTGTCAACCGTACCCAAATCTACTTTAGACCTTACAAACACACCACGCAATTCGCCAGGTATTCCTCGAATTGCTTTTTTGACTCCTAAAATAGAGCACTCGTGCAATTCACCCTCCTTCACACCCAACAATGAGCGCGTATTCTGCTCTAAAATAGGATGACCCAAGGCGCCAAAACGCCCTGTATCAGGGTCCACAAAAGTCAATGTACCAATCCCGCTCAAGTTTTCTTTTGTCCATAAACCTAATTTATATTTACCTGATACAGCATCATATTTAGGCTTTACTTTTATCTCTAAGTTTTGCCCATCGCGTATAACTTTAATTTTAAAAAACTGTTCTGGATTCTCATTCACCATTGACATTAAATCTGAGATGCTATTAACCTTTTGCCCGTTTATACTCTGAATAATATCGCCGGTCATAATATCATTCTTGGAAGTTGTCTCATTTTTTGCGATAACCAACACCCCATCACCATGATATGAGAAACCTAATGTATTTCCTCCTAAGTAGACTCGTTTTCCCACTTCCGCATTGACCGAATGAATTTTTACTGTATTAAATAGCAAAAAGTCGACTTCTTGGGTATTTTCATTATACCTAGTAGTGACCAAATTGCTAAAATTGTGCCCAGCCTCTGCGGGACTGCAATAAACCTCATTATCTATACTATATATGTCCCCAAATGGCACAACCCAGCAAACTACCGCAAAAGAAATACATAGGAATAATGATAAAAAGAAAAAAATTTTACCAAATCGCATTTTCTACTCCTGTACTTGTAGTGTTTGAAATGGTAAAATTTTTATACAAATATATCAGCGGCAAAAAATGTTATTTCAGACCTGCCGAAAATTTTATTGCATTATTTTTTAATTCCTGTGCGTGCGCTAAACCCAAAGTAGACTCATTATCTCCACCCGCTAGTCTAGCAATTTCGCATATCTGTCCATTATAATCTAGAGATACCAAAGTGCTATTAGTTTTCCCACCGTTCACACATTTTGCAATTTGGAAGTGTGTATCAGCAAAACTTGCAATAGTTGCCAAGTGAGTAACAGTAATTACCTGCGCGTTTTTACTAAGTAAAGCCATTTTTTGCCCCACTGCCACACTCACTACGCCACTAATACCATTGTCGATTTCATCAAAAATCATAGTATCTACTGACTTTAATTTGCCCATAACCACCTTAAACGCAAGCATAAATCGAGACATTTCACCGCCCGAAATAACCTTGACTAACGGCTTGAGCGGCTCGCCTGCGTTTGCGGAAAACATAAATTCTACAACATCAGCACCATTGTGTTGTGGGGCTATTGGCGAAAACGCCACTTCAAAAGTAGATGCTGCCATACCCAATTCCTTAAGTTGTGATAGAATCGCCCGCTGCAATTTAAGAGCACCCACCTTTCGAATATCGGTGATTTGAGCACAAACTTCATTAATATAGGTCTCTATCTGTTTTAATTTTAGCGAATACTCCTCGAGTAGCGCTTCTGTATCCTCTAATTCCAAAAGTCTAGTTTGGCTATTTTTTAAATACTCTAACATTTCCGCAATACTGGCGCCATACTTTCGCTTAAAAGATTTTATTAAATCTAGTCTCGAATCAACCTCACGGAAATCCAGCTCATTATATTCGCACTCCTCTAGTTTTTGCTCCAAAGTATCAGCAATATCACCAGCCTCAATTTTTATGCTTTCGACACGCTCAAGAATTTCTGTTAAATCCGAATCGTACGCCTCAACATTACTAATATACTTACCAGCCATATACGCATTGTCACATACGCTTCCACTCGGCATACTAAAGAGCAGTTCTCGGGCAGAACCAAGGGCCTCTGAAATGCGTTGAGCGTTTTCCATACGCGCTTTTTTGGTCAACAACTCCTCTTCCTCATTTAAATCCAAATTCGCATTCTCCAATTCCTGCACTTGGTACTCAAGCATTTCACGCTCGCGCTCACGCGAAAACTCGTCCCCGCCAAGATTGTTGATTTTTTCTAATATGGCTCGCTTTTCGTTTAACAAACTATTTAATTTTTGTTTAACCGCTTCTATGCTATTACCTAAGAATTTATCTAAAAAATGAATATGAGTGCCGTTATCCAAAAGCGCCTGATGTTCATGCTGCCCATAAATATCTACAAGATGCACAGTAACACTCTTTAACATATTCAAAGTAGCTGAAACCCCATTAATGCGGATATCATTCTTGCCCTCGAGCGTTACTTTCCTGGTGATAACAACGGTATCCTCCACATCTATCCCTAAATCATTAAGGGCGTTTACGGTAATTTTATCGTTCGAAATGTCAAACACAGCCTCGACTCGTAAACAATCACAACCCGTTCGCACACTGGTTCTATCAGCCCTACCTCCAAGCGCTAAATTTATAGCGGAAATTAATACAGATTTACCCGCACCAGTCTCACCCGTAATCACATTCAATCCCGAACCAAATTCAACCCTCATTTTATCAATAAGCGCAAAATCATTAATGGAAATACTTTTTAACAACTCACACCTCGTACATTTGTTCTAATTAATTATAGAACAAATGAACAAAAAACGCAAACAATTTAGCACAATTTTTAAAAAATTTTTGATGTACCAATTATTTGCGTTAAATTTAAAGAACACCTGAATTTTATAGTTATCCTAAAACTATTTGAGATTTTAATAAAAATATAAAGCAATATTATTTAGTAAATATAGTTAGACAAAAAACTTTTTTACTAATTTAAGAGCATTTTTTTCTAATCTGCTAACTTGAGCTTGACTAATACCTATTTCATCACTGACCTCGACCTGAGTTTTCCCTAAATAGTACCGCATTATAATAATACGCTTTTCGCGAGGTGCCAAACTCTCCAAAGCATCCTGAATCGAGACATTATTTAACCATTTTTCATCATTTTCGACTGAATCAGCGATATGGTCGCCAAGTTCAAGCGCATCTGGATCATCGGAATACACTGGCTCTGACAACGACATCGGTTCTGAAATAGCATCTAGCGCACAAGCAACCTGCCTATAAGGAGTATCGAGGTCAAGAGCGATTTCCTCCAAGGTAGGTTCTCGCTGGAGTGTCGCCCCTAACCTTTCCCTAGATTGAAGTGCTCTATACGCAATATCACGAAGCGAACGACTCACGCGAATTGCGCTATTATCGCGTAAAAAACGCCTAATTTCACCAACAATCATAGGTACAGCATAGGTACTAAACTTTACATTTAACGAGACATCAAAATTATCTATTGCCTTGATTAACCCCACACACCCCACTTGAAAAAGGTCATCCATATTCTCATGACGGTTACTAAATCGCTGTACAACACTCAAAACCAGTCGCATATTACCATAAATAAATTGCTGCTTTGCATCTTCATCACCTTTCTTAATTGCCGCCATCAACTCGCTTAATTCATTCGCAGAAAATTTAGGCAATGTCGAGGTATCGACACCGCAAATGATTACTTTATTAGACATTTTTGCCTCCGAAAATATACCTAAGCAATATTTTCGGCAAGTGGACAAACTTTTATACTATTAAATCATCTTTGCGATATCTTTTTTCATTTTGTGGAGTATTTTCTTTTCTATCCTACTAATATAACTTTGCGAAATATTGAGCAAATCTGCTACTTGTTTCTGTGTTTGCTCCTTTTCCCCATCTAGCCCAAAACGCATCGATACTATTTGCCGTTCGCGAGCATCAAGTTTATCTAAAACCTTGTAGATAATGTCCTTTTCCATCGATGTTTCCATAGATTTGAACACTTCATCCGCATCTATTCCAATCACATCACCGAGCAAAAGTTCATTACCATCCGAATCTAGAGACAGCGGCGAATCGAGCGAAGTCTCACGCTTTTGTTTGTTAACCTTTCTCAAATGCATTAAAATTTCATTTTCTATACAACGAGATGCATAGGTCGCAAGTTTTATCTTTTTTGTGGAGTTAAATGTATTTACCGCCTTTATCAAACCAATCGACCCCACAGATATAAGGTCCTCTAAATCCACCCCAGTATTTTCAAATTTTTTTGAAATATAGACAACTAGCCGAAGGTTTCGCTCTATCAACTCCGCCTTCGCACTTTCATCACCATTTTCTAGTCTAACAAGGCACTCCCGCTCCTCATCATTTGTCATAGGATTAGGCAAAGCCTCATTACTACATAGATATAATAACAATTGTTCGCACGAAATATTTGTCTCAATCCCTAATACTCTTTTAATTATTTTCTTTAAAAAATCTAACATTTTACCGCCTCCAATAAATCATTTCCTACTATCGCATCACAATCTCCGAGTTTTACTGCACCATTCGCAATCCCCACACATGCTGGCACTTTTGAGCCATCAATAATAATTTCTGCATCAAAAACCAACATTTTATAATTACCACCTAGACTATTTACCGTAATTGTATCAACATTTTTAAGCCCCAATCCATTTGTCTTGCCTATGAGTAAAGCCATACGGGTATGCGTATCAAACCAAAACTTCAACTCTCGCTCCGGCAAAACTACTATAGATTTCCCTTCTCGATTTTTTAAAGTATTCCCTGTATCCACAAAACCACGAACTGTCTTTGTTTTTCCCAAAATCTCAATACCTATAGAAACAGAATTTTCCCAAGTTTTGCGATTCGACAAATATCTAATTAAACGGAAACAAATAGCGCAAAAAATGAAAATACTTACTAAAATTGTGCCTAATGGCAAAGTCGAGACATATCCTATATACATTGCATCGTAGACCTGAATGCCCATAAAGGTAAAAATTGCGATTAACCCACCGCCAAAAGCAAATGTATACAATGTAAATAATAAAAATCTAGGCAATATTCGTTTGAAACTAAAACATACAATAAAAGACATTACAAAAGCGATTGAAAATTTAAGGAAAATTGCCAAGACTCCAGCAACATTCATCAACGGAGAAACAACAGCGAATCCCGCGCCAAAAGCACTCGCTAGTATTATCCCCCATTTACTAATAGGCTGATGTAAAGTTTTTAGAGCCAGCGACAACAACAATGCATCAATTAAAAAATTATCGAGTAAGACATATTCAATAATAATTTCCATAGCGTTTTCCCCTACATAATATTGTAGCGCATTTTACTTTAAAAAGGGGTTAAAAATAAAAGATATATTACACGAATAGTGAAATATATCTCGTAAAAATGTCGTTTTTAGAAAAAAATAAAACCTAGACAAGGTTTTACTTAATTATCATTACTACTAATGCTACTACAATGAAAATCAAACCTATAACCTTAGTAGTAACTAAAATAGTGTCATCATTTGATACTTTATCGGTCTTACGCGCAGCACACGCAATACGGCGAGCCAGCACCGCAACAGCGATACCAATGGCGCAAAGTACAATACCGATAATAACATTCACCTGTGACAATCTTTCTGCTAAAGAAACTAACAAAAGTGCAGTAGTCATATAATATATACCCCTTTTTATTCTATCATAGTATTTTAACACTAAATTTACTTTTTGTCAATATACTATTGGTCTTTTTCCTCATCTACTTTCGTAGCGGTGGCTTCTTTCACTACTTCTTCGGACTCTAAAGGCTCAATAGGCTCCTCAACCACCTCTTTTTTAGTATTATCCTCTACTTTCGTGGCAGTAGCCTCGATGACTACCTTCTCTTGGCCATTTTTATTAAATACGCGTTTGTAATTTAACACAATGTAAACTATAACACTTGCTACAATAATAATTAAACCAGCGTAAAGAATATACAAATTCCAACCATTCATCGACTTTGCAAAAAAGCACAAAATCAAGCCTAATGTCATTACAGCGGTCCCTAATTTTCCTAAAAAGTTACTAGGAATCGTGATTTTTTTCTTAAATAAGCATACCCCTGTAATAATTAATGCCAGGTCTATAGTAATCAAAGTCGCCGTTAACCAAACAGGAATTACACCCACAATAGCAAAAGAAATCAAAGTCGCCGCTTTTAGTAATTTATCCGCCAACGGATCCAGCACAACTCCGTATTTTGTAATTTGATTTGTTTTGCGAGCAATCAACCCATCCAAAGCATCCGTAAGACTAGCGATTACAAAGACAACTAAAGCCCCGATATGATAATCGCTAGATTCATAAAAAAACACTATCAAAAACACAGGTACCAAAAGTAACCTAAATAAAGATAACACATTTGGAATATTCCAAAATTTATTCATATAACCACCAACTTTTAACTTTATTCTTTAGCAAATTTATATCATTATACCATATTTAATTAAAAAATCGAAATGATTTCACAAAATTTTTAAAATTGGAATATTATATCATAAATGTTCAATTAGGAGGAATTGATGAGAAAAAGTTTATTTATGTTAGCGCTTTTGCTAATACCCGCTTTTATGTTTGCGGGATGCGGCGACACCGCTAACAACGCCAACAAAATCATACTCAGCGAGGTTACACATAGCATTTTTTACGCACCTCTCTATATCGCTATGAACAATGGATATTTTACCGATGAGGGAATTGAAATTGAATTAGTAAACGGAAATGGTAGTAACAATGTAATGACAGCACTGGTTTCTGGCAGCGCAACAATTGGGCTCGCTGGTCCAGAGACTGCAGTTTATACCGCTCAGCAAAGCGATGGCTCTAGCCCAAAAGTTTTTGGACAACTGACCGCGTGTGATGGCTCATTCTTGGTTGGTAGAGAGGCTGACCCAGACTTTACATTAGAGGACCTACGCGGAAAGACAATTATTGCAGGGCGCCGTGGCGGAATGCCGGCTATGACCCTTGAATATGCACTAGCGCAACACGGAATGATTGCGGGGCGCGACTACACCCTGAATCTTGACTATGAATTTGGTATGGTGGCGACAGTATTTGAATCTGGTATTGGTGACTACTGTACAATGTTCGAGCCAGTAGCCAGCGAATATGAGGCAGGTGGACACGGCGCAATTGTGGCATCTATCGGTAAAATGGGTGGCTATGTCCCCTACACTGCTTTTATTGCGACCGAGGAATATCTAGAGGAAAACTCGCTCACTGCAGAACGATTTTTAAGAGCCGTATATAGGGGATATCTATATCTTATGAACGCACCAATTAATGATGTTGTAAAAGCATTAGTCCCGCAATTCGCTGATAGTAGCGAAGCGGGAATTAAGGCAGCCATTGAGAACTACAAAGAACTAAACGCCTTTGCCTCAAGCCCTGTAATGACAGAGGATGGATACAACCTACTCTGCAACATTATTAGAGCAGCAGGACAATTGGAAGGCAGTGTCGACTTTAACAAAGTAATTGATAACACTATTGCAAATAAAGTCGTAAATTACTTTCAATATGCCTAAGACTGATTGATAGTAAACAGCGCCTCATAAAAGCAAGTTTTTGGGGGTGCTGTTTTAGTTTTTTAAATAATTTTTGCTTAACTTTCAAAATAAGTAACATTTTTAGCAAAAACTCAATATAATGGCAATGTAAGTTGTAAACGGAAGGATAAAATGTCAAAGACTCATTTGTTAGAACTCGAGAATATAGCGTTGAATTATCACACGCTCAAGGATGAAACTACAGCACTACAAGACATCACGATGTATGTAGACACAAAAGAATTTATCTCTATTGTGGGCCCTAGTGGTTGTGGTAAAACTACCTTGCTGTCAATAATTGCAGGCATCCTAAAGCCCAGCCGCGGTAAAATTACCTTAAATGGTAAGCCGATTGCCGAAACAAAAAATCAAATCGGATATATGTTCCAACGCGACCAATTATTTGAGTGGCGTACTGTACTAGAAAATGTCAGGCTCGGGCTAGAGATTAGCCACAATCGCAACCCAGAAAACGAAAAATATCTCAACGAGTTATTAGACAAATACGGTCTTGGGGACTTCCGCAACAAGTACCCTCACCACCTAAGCGGTGGAATGCGCCAACGGGTAGCCCTGATTCGCACACTTGTGCTGCGCCCTGAAATATTATTACTAGATGAGCCTTTTGGCGCGCTAGACTACCAAACGCGTAGAACAGTGATTCAAGATGTGAGCAGCATTATCACTCGTGAGGAAAAAACAAGTATTCTAGTTACCCACGACCTTAGCGAAGCGGCAAGTTTATCCGATAGAATTATCGTACTATCGAAACGGCCAAGTACTGTAAAAGCGGAATTTAAGACAAACTTACGAAAACTCGAAAACATTGAGGAACGCAAACGCACCGAGGAATACAAACAAATCGTTGATAAAATCTGGAAGGAGTTAGAGAATTGAAGCAGCACCCGAATTACTCACACGAGCACAAGCGTTTTTTAGCCCGACATAAACGAAAATCTGCGCTCATCTTGTGTAGTCAATTAGGACTCCTTGTATTCATCCTAGCCCTTTGGGAGTTGCTCGCGCATTTTAATCTAATTAACACGCTAATAATGAGTTCTCCCAGCCGAATACTCGCTACTATCGGCTCACTGTATTCCTCAGGCGAATTATTCTACCACATTGGCATCACCCTTTATGAAACATTACTAGGCTTCGCCATTTCAATTGTTTTAGGTGGGCTAATAGCAATTATCCTATGGTGGAGCGATACTCTACGAAAGATTTTAGACCCGTACATCGTAGTACTAAACTCCCTGCCTAAAATTGCCCTAGGCCCTGTCGTAATCATTTGGTTTGGCGCAGGTATGCAGTCTATTGTGGTAATTTGTGTGTTGATTACAATCATTATCGCTGTGATTTCGATGCTAAACGCCTTCCGCGAGGTCGACAAAGACAAAATCTTGCTAATGCGTTCTATGGGAGCAAACAAATTTCAAATTCTAACCAAATTAATTCTCCCCGCAAGTCTACCACAATTTGTATCTGTACTAAAAATCAGCGTGGGTATGAGTTGGGTCGGCTCGATTATGGGTGAATATTTAGTCAGCAGCGCAGGGCTAGGTTATCTCATTGTTTACGGCAGTCAGGTATTTAGGCTAGACCTTGTAATGGCTAGCACCCTAATACTATGTATACTGGCTTGTATAATGTATCTAGCCGTTGCCTTGCTCGAAAAGTTTGTTAACAAAAAACGCGGTTTATAACTTACCAAAAAAGGGACTCTTTCCTACTAAATGGAACTATCCCTTTTTTGTATATACGAAACTTTTCGTTTGCCAAAAAAGTAAAATATCTACTACCAATTCGGTAGGGGTTTAAAACGAAAAGTCAATTTTCTACGATTTATATATTGACTTTCTCTATTTTTAAAATCTTCCATATTTACTCCTTTTTATATAAAATTTTTAATTTTAGAATATCTTAAAACAAGGAGTACTTAAAAGTTACTTCTTAAAATTATTTTTTAATTTTATTGTGTGTTGAAACTAAGCAACCTCTAAGTTGCTCTTTGTTTTAATAATTATTACATTATTAATATTATTTTTTATGCTTGTTATGTTTATTAATTGTGTCTTTTATTAAAAATATAAGATTAATCATAATATATAACGCATACCAAAATAATGCCCAAAAAAAGCTACAACTATAAATTAAAGTTATATAATACTCACTAAATTGTATAATAAAATTAAGTATAAATAAAACAATTATTACTGCTAGTAAAATAATTTGATTCAAATAAACCAAAAAACTAATTTTTGTAACACTGTTAGGGATATAAAATATATACAGCTTTAATAGCTTTTCATTTTTGAGTTTACATTTTTCGGGAATGCTTTGTGCAAATGATTGGGGGATCCAATCTTCCCTAGATTCAATATTTGCGAGAACTACATTCATAATTACTAACAATAACAATAATAACATTAAAATACCTTATTTAAAACATAATTCTTTATAGGTTTTGCTATCCCTGTAATAATATCTAAAAAGAAAGTAGGCTTTAGAATATTCCAAGCCGCACTAGTTGCAGCATTAATTACATTTTGTGTCATAGATTTAGATACCGCAACTCTAGCAAATTCTTTTATTTTAAATATGTTTGAATATAAAAATTTTGCATTAGTTGCCCCAGTATGCCCTCGTATACCTGGAATTGCTCCTGATATTGTAGATATAATCACATCAAACCAATCAATATCAGATAATTCTGTTCCTGAAATTAATTGATCACCTACAGATTGTATAAAGCCTGTTATTCCTCCAGAAATTGCTAATCCAACAGAACCTATACCGCTAGCAATTAAAGCACCATTTATTCCACCCATTAAGCCATCAAAAGCTACTTGCAACCAGTTAATATTATCCCAGCCATTAGATAGTCCTTGATTTATAATACTACTGCCTGCTCCTATTAAAGCCCCTATAATTATTACTGTAAGAAAGAACCATATAAAATATCCATTCTCATCAACTTCATTAACAGGGTTGTTTAAGCAGTATACATACAAATTGATACCATTTAATGCAATGTTGGTGATATCTAGTACCGTAATGTCATCAATGTTAATGAATCTACTAATCTCAGGATCATAGTAGCGAGAGTTTAGGTAATATAGGCCAGTCTCAAAGTCGTAGTAGTAGCTACGATAACGGAACGGGTTCTTTAATGCGATATACAAGTTGTCATTATCTATAGTATATGGTTTTATTGGATCAAAGTCAACAAATTCAGTGCCATTTAGGTATGAAAGTTTATGATTTCCCCAAGCATCGTAGGTGTATTTTGCAATAATTTGTAAATTATTGTCGTAAATACCGATTATGTCGCCTTATAGGTTTTTTGTAGAAAAACTTCAACGATATAGTAGCATGTATAAATGCTAGTTAGTTAACTATGTACTAAAAATTTAGTGCTGACAATATACTAATTGCTTTGAAGCAAGCCCTCGAGCCTGTCTCTTACTTCAATTGCATTTTCTGCGCTATTAGTAACAATAAGCAAAGAATCATATCCAGTCACGCAACCCAACACTGAATTAAACCCCAACTTATCCACGACATTAGCCACAGCCTCAGTAGTGCCCCTTATAGTCTTTACTAAAACTTGGTTAAATACGGGAGTAATAGACAGCACGACATTTTTATAAATCTCGTTTGTTTTTGAACTTAAATTTTTGTCCTCTTTTTCTACAAAAGCGTACTTGTACTTTTTATTCTCTCCTGGTATCTTAAAAAGGCACAATTCCTTTATATCGCGGCTAATGGTTGCTTGAGTAACATTAAAACCTGCTTTTCTCAAAGCTGCGACTAATTCATCTTGTGTTTCGATTTCGTTTCTATTAATGATTTCAATAATTTTTGATTGGCGAACGCTTCTTGCCATAATATACATTCCCTTTATTTTGTTTTACCATATTATACAACAAAATTTATAATTATGCAATATTATTTTGCATATTTATGCGTTTTTTAAATTTATAATTATGCAAAATCGAAATGTATATTTATTCATTTGTATTTTTTGGCTTAAAATAAGGCTTTTTGAGGGTTAGATGTATAATTATTCACCGTTTTCTATGCGGTCTATAAACTATCATTAACGCGCGTGAAACATTCATAACTATGCTGACAGGGTCGTTTAATGCATAAGTTTTACCGATTGCTTTACCCAAAATGGTAAGAGATGCGATAACCGAACTTATAATAATTGATAATAAAATACTGCTAAAATTCGGTAGCAGACTCACTAAAATTACGGAAATCGCCACCCCGCCAGCGCCACTCAAAATGCTACAAATGTCTCCTATTACATCAGAACAAACACATGAGACCTTGTCTGCATTTTTAACCAACTTTACCGCTACACTAGCCCCTCGCACTCCCTTTTGTTGTAATTCTAATAGAGGCTTGATATTACACGCAGTAATCGCTACACCAATTAAATCAAACAGCACACTAGTACCCACTAGCAATGCAATGAGAAAAAGCGCAAGCGCGAGACTCGCGTGCGAAAGAGTCAATTCCGAAATTAAAGCAAACAAAACAGAAAGGCATAACGAAGTGAAAAAAATCTGCACCAACCAAAGTCGATTTGAGCGAGACCGTGCCTTTAGTGCATTGACAGTTTCTTTATCATCATGCTGTTTTGAAGTTAGAGGGTTCTTTTCCACTCAATAATATATGGTTTTTGCGCTCAAAATATGTTAGTTTAGGGGTTTCTCTACGAGTTTACCCAACTCTTCACGAAGTACGGTGATTTTACCTTTGCTTTCATTTAATACTTCATAGCACTTTTTAGTAATTTCTGCACCTTCGGAAAAGAGTTTGTTCACTTCATCAAGTTTTACATTCCCACTCTCCAAGGTAGCCACAATTTCCTCTAATCTTTTCACTAATTCCTCAAATGTCATTACTTTTCTCCTTATTTATAATCGTGCAATCTACAGCCCCATCGGCAAAGCGCAGATTTATTGTGTCGTTTAATTCTACATCATTTACACTGGACACAACCTTTCCCAATTTCGATACCTGCGCATACCCAAGCCTTAAAATTTTTACCGGATTGAGATTTTCAAGTTTTTGTGCTAATAGGTCAAATTTATGTATTGTATTCTGTAACAATACGGCACTAGCGTTACATAGTCTAGCGTTCAAGTTAGCACAATTGGCGCTCTCCTGTTGCAAATATAACACAGTGCTATTTTGAGCGCGTGATATTAAATTTGCCACCCTATCATAATTTGCATCAAAAAACTGGTTAACTAGCTTAAGTAACCGCATTGAATTTAACTGCATAGCCTCCGCTAGTTTAGCAATATTTATCGATACTAATTCAGCCGCTGCTGAAGGTGTGGGCGCTCGCACATCCGCCACAAAGTCCGCAATCGTAATGTCTGTCTCATGACCTACCGCACTAATAATAGGTTTTTTAGCATTGGCAATCGCCATAGCGACAACTTCCGTATTAAATGTCGCCAAATCCTCCACAGAGCCACCACCACGCGCTACTATTATAACATCAACATTGGTCTCATCAAGTGCCGCAATACCTGCGACAATTGTACTTTCCGCGCCAATTCCTTGCACTTTCGCGGGATATAGCACGATATCGAGTGTTGGATTCCTACGCGAAGTAATATCGATAATATCTTGAATTACCGCCCCTGTTTCGCTAGATACGACTCCAATTCGGCGGATGTTCGATGGCAGTGGTTTTTTGCGTGCTGAATCAAAAAGACCAAGCTTTTCAAGTTTGTTTTTCAACTCCAAAAACTGTTTATATAACACGCCTTCGCCATAGGGCTCGATTCGACTCACATTAAAGGAAAACCTACCACCCTTAACATAATAATTGGGTGAACCACGGACTAGGACCATTTCGCCCTCTTTTGCTATATATTCGCCTGGCTTCATCCCAAACTTTACGCAATTTAATACCGCCCCTTCATCTTTAATACTAAAGTAGACATTATTCCCTGAGTATGATACCCCTGAAACCTCGCCATAAAGTTGAATATTTTGGAGCAACTCCTCTTGTAAAAAAATATTGTGTACATAAGTATTAAACTGACTAACACTGATAATATTATTGCTCATTCGTTAATTCCTGATTAATTTTATTTAATACACTATTGACAAAGCCTGCACCTTTGGGTTCTGAATATTTTTTTGCCAAATTAACTGCTTCGTTTATTGCGACACTAGTGGGCGTTTTTAAATACTTTAATTCATATGTACAAAGCAACAACACCACTAAATCGGCAGTATGCAATCTATCCAATGTGTATCCTGAAATATTGCGCTCAACAATTGCACGCAATTCCTCTTGATGCTCTATTACACCCGATACTAACTGTTTGACAAACTCTAAGTCCTTGTTCGCAACAGGCTGTCCATCGGCAAGTTGTAGCAGCACCTCATCGGTACAGTCTATTTTTCTAAATTGGTTGGAAAATAACGCTAGATACGCTAATTCCCTTGCTGAAGTTCTACTCATAATTTCTCCTTAAATAGCCAAAAACCCCAAGGATTTTGGGGTTCTACTCTGGCTTTGCAAATGCAACACCTAGCACATGCACATTAATGGCTTTTACAGGCATTTCAGTCATCGCTATAATATTATTTTTGATATTCTCTTGCACACGACACGCAACATCGGCGACATTATAATTCGAATACACATTGAGAAAAACATCGATTACAAGGCTATCCTTTTGAACAGTCACTTTTACACCCTCGTAATAGTTGCTACTAAACATTTTAGCGAGCACCGAGCCACCAAAGTTTGAGCACATTGAACTGACTCCGCTAATTTCCTTTGCTGCAATGTTGATTATTGACAATAAAATCGCCTTGTTATAACTGACTCGCCCGCGGCTGCCGCCATTCATTTGTTCAAAAGCCATTTTGCACTCTCCTAAATGTATTAAAATTAGTATACCACAGGTGCAAAATAATATCAACTATTAACAGGGATTATTTTTATATTATCGATTGATTTATTTGTCTGCTCTTGAACAATCTGCACAATTTGAGCGACTTGTGCTTCGGTAAGGTTATCAGCAGTCTTTACCATAACATTTACAAAATTGCTAGACATAGACACGATAACATCATCAAAGCCTTTTGCCTTTATATTCCCCTCAAGATACAACTCACTCTCAATTTGTGCCGCAATACTCGCTAAAGCAGTCTCTGCGGAGTCCTTTGCCTCCTGTGTACTGTTTGCGCTCTCTAAAATTGCTGTGTAGTACAATTTCTCCTCATCACGCGCTAAATCTCTGTCCGTTCTGTAACTTGTGAAAAAACTTGTAGTAGAGACATTACCGCCAGTGTCTATCACTTCATTATTTTGATTTAAAGCAACATTTAAAAACCCAGTAAGCACAAGTAGCCCCATCATCACACTAAGTACGATTATTTTCTTTTTCTTTGCAACCATATTTTTATCTCCTTTCATACTAATCACCTTTTAC
Source organism: uncultured Christensenella sp. (assembly GCA_949287685.1). GTDB lineage: Bacteria > Bacillota > Clostridia > Christensenellales > UBA1242 > UBA7867. Next base: position 21,200 of record CASEHF010000010.1, read on the forward strand.
AAAAATTTCTATTTGAGCGCTCGTAACATTGAGTAGCGCTTGAACCGCCTTTAGGATATCTAGTTTAACACGGACATCATCTGCCCCGCTAGAGACCACCACTATACCCTTGATATCAGGCATAATTTCGTATAATACTAGAGGCTCGCTAGCACCATTAACATTGATAATAATCGGCTCTTTGTTCGAAGTCGAGGATTCAGTTTTGTTAGTGGTGCCACTTGAGGTCGTGTTTTCAGTACTACTATTTTGCTCATCGTTTGAATACGCTAGCACGCGCTCCACTTCGCCATCAAGCGTAATCATACAACTGACACTACCCGCCCCCGCGATGGAGGATAGCACTCTATTCAGCCTTTCCTCTAGTGAACGCGCATACTGTTCAGTAGTCGTACCTACACTCGCAGTTATGTTTGACTGCGTGTTGCGCTCTGTAGGAAACAGCCAAATTGCAATAATCACAACCGCCAGTACGACCACAGCATAAACCTCGATGTGCTTTATTTTCTTTAACTTCTCGAGCCACTTTGAAAATACTTCCTTGTTAGCCATACACTATTATCCTTTTTTCATCAATTGACACAAAATCGCCTACCAACTCCTTTACTGCGGTATAATAATTAATATGCTCGGAATTTTCATTTATGCCTAATTCGCTTAAATCGACAAAAATATAATTTAATTTCAATTCGTTATCGGTAAAATTCGCTGAAATACTCACTTTTGCCCCCTTATATGTTTTATTGATATATCGCTCTAAGTCGCGTTCTAATGACTCGATGTTTTGCGCGTTTACACTATCTATAAAATTTTGATTTACGGTATAATCTGTTGTGTTAAAGAAATTGTTCCAGTCCCAGTCACTTTTAACTAACCTAACAAGTGGGGTAATTATTACGACCACTATAAAAATCGAATATATACTCTTAATGTACTTACTAACTTTACTATCAGGCAACACCAACTCTATTACCACAAGTAAAAACACCACTCCCACAATAGATAATAGGTATACACTAATATCGCTCATCTTGTCTCCTTATATTACATTCGCGGTACATAGTATTAGCCCAATGCTTATCATATACATAAAACCGACTCCCGCAAGAATAACGACTAGCATATTGAGCAACTTTGCGATTGACATTAAAAAGTCAGGGACCTTCGACTTTGTTAACGGTTCGAGAATAGAGGCAGTTAACTTTAACCCGAGCGAAAATACCGCAATCTCTACAATCGGGAATAAGACCGTACTGGTAGCAAGTACTACTCCCGTGAGACCAATTGCGTTTTTAATCAGCACACTACTAGCCATTACTAGATTAAATCCATCCGATAAATAGCCCCCAAGTATCGGGATATAACTTTTTAGCGCAAACTTAGTTGCTCTAATTGATACACTATCAAAACTCCCTGCAACGACACCGCCTATCATCATAGCACCCATAAACACACTAAAGCAAATTCCTGCCACCCATTTAAAGATACTATAGAAAAGCGATTGGAACTTACCAAGTTTTATAGAATCAGTCAAATGCCCGACAACGCTAAATACAAAAGAGAATATAAATAGAGGGATTAGAAAATAAGTAAATATCTGCACAACCAAATTACTAAGGATTACCAGCGTGGGTTGAAACATACTCACAGACACAGCACCTCCGACTGAAGCAAGCAAGGTTAATAATATCGGGAATAATAGGTCCATTTGCGCCTTTAGCGAGTTTATGCAACTTGTCGTGCTTTCAAGTAGTGAAAACACACTAGCCGTGATTAAGACTATCACGACACCATAGCACACGAAGTCAACTATTTTCCCTACGGAATCACCGCCGACTTCGCTACGCATATTACCAACGAGGCTGCATAATACCGTAACCGCTATAATAATACATAGCAATGGGATAAAGTCACCCAAGCCACCGAAAAAAGTACCAATCAGCGCATTAAAAAATGAGCTGTAATCCGTATCAAAGTCGCCATTTAGCAGCCTAGTGACACTATCCCAAAAACTTGCGCTGTTAAAAAGGTCCTTGCCATCCTGTGTAAGGTCTGCAATTATTTGGTCAAATGCACCTAAATCGATATTGCCTAGTTGGTCATAAATATTTTCCTCTAGTTGTTGCTCAAGGTCTGCACTGCTTGTCCCATCGGCACAAAACACGGCAGGCAGATACAACACAATTAATATAATTACAATTAGTATTGCTAGAAGTAATTTGGGGTTCTGTATGCGATTTAATCTTTTCACGGCATAATACTCACAATTATATCTATTAGCGACTTAATGACAGGGATAGCCAGCACAAAAATAACCAACTTGCCAGCCAGCATTATTTTGCTAGCCACGGCACTATTCCCGCTATCTAGGCATAAATTGGCGCTAAACTCAGTTAGGTAACCTATACCGATTATTTTTAGCAGTATTATAAACAACTCACTATTTAGCCCCGTACTATCCAAAATGTACGAAAATACGCCAAAGACTTGCTCTAGTAGGTCGATTATGTAAAAAAATATCAGTACCGAGCCTGCCACGCCTACAAGGACCGCAATCTCGGGCTTTACCTGCTTTACAACAACAACCGCTACAACTACCACGAGCGCCAAGCCTATGACTTTTATTAATTCAACCACAGCGCCCCCTAATATAGATAAAATAGGTTTTGTACCGAACTAAACAATTCACTAACCAAGTCAATCACAATCAGTAGCACAACAATCAAGCCCGCCAAGGTCGATAATGTCGCGATTTCATCCTTGCCAGCTGATTTTAGCACTTGCGCTACTATTGCCACAACTATTCCTATAGCCGCAATTTTAAAGATGATTTCAATCCCCATAACTACTCCTACAAAACGATTATAAAGAGCGCTAGCCCAGCCATTACACCTAACCGAGCGGACATAGAGCCTTTACGCTGTTCCTCGCGAATTTTGTCTAAATGAGTATTTAATGAATCTTTAGTTTGTCTAATCGCCTCAAGTTGCGCAGCGCTATCAATGTGTCCAAGCCCCTGCATGAAATTTGAAATCAATTCTGCAGTATCTTTGTCTACGATGGTTTGACTACTTGTCCAATTATTTAAATATTCCCTAGAATTCGCCAAGTTGCGCTCGTACTCACTTAAAAAAGCATTAAATTCATTATGAAAAGATGCCTTTTTGTCCTCAAGTAGCCCTGATATTTCATTTTGTGTAAACATAATATTCGTTTCAAAAAAGTCTAAAAACATCCTAAAATCTTGGGTGAAAACGAGTTTTTTGTGATATTTAGATGCTACTCTGAACCCAACAATCGCACAAAGTATAAACAATAGCGTACCAAATAGTATATTCACGCTTCCTCCTAGCCAAATAAAAGACATGAGTTGTTTCTATCCCATACACCCTCAAGAGTACCAACACCTTTTCTACACGAAAGTACGACAAAGCGCTCAAATAATTTGGAACTCAAAAGATTAGCAAAACTGGGTTTATTTTGTAAATCATAGATATCTTTGCTGTGCGCGGTCGCAATAATTTTTACACCCGACCCCGCCACATAAGTGACTGCCTCGACATCCTCCTTTGTCGCTAATTCATCCAAAATAATCGCATCGGGTGCCATGGTACGCACGCCATTAATAATTCCAAACTGCTTTGGCGAACCCGAATAAACATCGGTAAATTTACCGACATAAAGGCTAGCCTGTCCATCTACACTCGCTGCTATTTCGTTTCTCTCATCAACAATTAACAGATTTCGCGTAATATTCCTATCACTTAATTGAGCCGCCAAATCACGAATGAATGTCGTTTTTCCCGCACCTGGAGGAGCGATAATAAGAGTGTTTTTTACTCCATCCATATCGTGTAGAAAAGGTAACGCATTCAGGCTACAATTCTTAACTGCGTGCGGTATACGAATATTTAGAGAACTGAAATTTTTAATAGTTTTTAACTTATCATTGTCTAATATAATTTCGCCACAAATACCTATACGAACGCCCGAAGCCAAGGTAATATACCCCTGCTTTAACTCCTCATTATGCGCATAAATGCTACAATCACAAGCGCGAAAAACGATATCGTTTAATTCCTGCGCGGAAACTGTAATTGCATCTTTCTCGTTGTCAACTAGTCCATTTTCGCCCAAATAATAGCGACCGCCATAATAAATAATAGTTGGATAACCTACACGCAACCTAATCTCATTTAATTTACTCATTTCTAAAAAATCCAGCGCGTGAGAAAATCGTGGCGGTAAGACCTTGCTCAACACCCCTATATCACCTCCTACGCACTATTCTATTGAGTAGTTACGCTAAATATGATAAAAGAGTATGGACTTTTCTCTCCATACTCTTAAAAATTTCTAGAAAATATGTTATCCTCGTGTTTTAGCCGATTAATATCACTTGCTTTATAGATGTTTACCATTTGCTTTGTCTTGCCAAAAATCTCAACCTTCTCTTTTTGTGTATTAATCAAATTTCCTTCACCCAAAACACGAATATATCTACTTATTGAATAGTTGTCAAGTTCTACGCCGCCACCAATAATTGAGCGCCCCGAAATTATGCAATCTTTCACTACCGCTCGCTCACAAACTACAGTATCGCCATAAATCTCGCTACCGCCTACTATCGATGCATTTTCCTGTACTGTTGCATTTTGTGTAACTGATGCATTTGGGAATACCCAACAATCTCCAGATTGTGAAAGGTTTTGCGAACTACTAATCAAACCTCCTAATTGCCCTTTCTTTACAAATTGATACTTATTATCAATATCGCGTAGGGCTTTAATACGAAACAGGCCAGCACTCTCTGGAATCATTAAATACTTTGTCACAGGGCGCTCCTCATTTGGTTTAAACATTCTCCCGACACAATCCTCAACAGTGACCTGAGTCAAGTCTTGTGGACTGAATACTGTGGCATTACCCGTAACGCTCGATTTAAACAACATAGTCTGCGCTCCCACAACAGCATTTTGATTTACAAAACAATCTACCATTCTCCCAGAGCCAATCACTGTAGCATTCCCACACACATAACTATTGAGTAGTTTTGCCTTTCCTCCAATTAATGCATTGTCACAAATCACACTGCTATGGCGCACAACCGCACCACCGCGCACCACGGCATTATCACGCACAACGCTATCATCAAATATCCACGCATCAGAAAATTTAGTTAGGTTTGCCTCACTAGCAACATATCCACCCAAGTCTCCGCGTTTTACTACACCCATAACAGTGTCAATATCTCTCAAGGCACGAATTCGATACAATTTCGTACCATCATTATCCCTAACGCACATATTACCAACAATTTCGTACTTTGTATTCATATTTTCTCCTCTAAAAACAAAAAGGCAGGTCAAAAGCGACTTGCCTAATTTGCAAACTACATTTTTGCGACTTGGTCTTTTATTTTCTGTTTGCCCTTTTCAATGGCTTCTTTAACAGGTTTACAAGTCTGCACTAGAATAGCACCAGCAACTGCACCTAGTACCATTCCTAATAAAATGCCATCACACATAGTAAACTTCCTCCTTTATTTTCTAACCTTATTGTGTGTACTTTTTCACAAAATAAAGAAGTCAAAAGTTGTTAATTTAAAATTTACCATATGTAATAGTATGCTGTTTGACAGCCGTAAATTTATCTATTTTAAATCAGCCGAATTTTATTTATTACTATTACTCTTGGCTAGACTTTGTCTCTTTCTCCAAACGCTTGTAATAATCCTCTACAGCGTTTGTTAGGGCAAGGCTCGCCAAACTCAAACAATAATCTTTTTGAGGAGCAATTTCGCCCAACTCATTTAAAACATCATTGATATTAAAGTTTAATAACTCATCAACAGTCAACCCAATTACCATTTGGGCAGTGACTGAACAAACAGCGATTAATGTCGCACCACCAAATGTTTTAAATCTAGCATCTACGACTTTACCATTCTCAATCTGTAAATAAAATTTTACAATATCACTGCAGATATCGCTATCCGCTCTGCCTATTGCATTTGCCCCACGCAACATCCCCGCGTTTTGAGGATTTTGCAATATTTCCATAATTTTTGCGTTATACATATTACTCATCCTCCTTTCCTACTTGTGATTTAGTCAATGCGGAAACTTTGCGCAACTTTTCCACACATTCAATAAGCTTTTCGACCACATAGTCAATTTCCGATTTCGTAGTATTTTTCCCTAGGCTAAAGCGGACAGCCCCTTGTGCCAAATCAGGAGCAATACCCATTGCAGTAAGTACATGACTATTCTCAACGGACCCCGATGAGCAAGCCGAACCTGTGCTAACCGCTATACCATTGAGGTCAAGCAGATACATCAGGCTCTCGCCCTCGACCATACCAAACGAAAAGTTGACATTATTAGGCAGTCTTTGAACAGGGTGACCATTTAATTGTGTCATCTCAATACTGCTAACCACCCTCTGGATAAAGTAATCTCTTAGGCTCCTCATTTTTTTACTATTAGCGATAATATCGCGTGTAGCGATTTCGACTGCTTTCCCAAGCCCTACAATCCCTGGGACATTACTAGTACCAGCACGCAGCCCGTACTCCTGCTCGCCTCCGTTCATAAAAG
>CASEHF010000011.1 GCA_949287685.1 uncultured Christensenella sp.
TAGCTGCAAGACAACGGAATCGGCTGCTTTAACCGATGGAAAGACAAAAGCCCAGAGTGGTACTGCTTACACCTTTACAAAGGGGAGTGGTAATACATTTAGTCTGTCTGGTAGCATACCTCAAAGTGGTGATTTCGCTGTGAGTTCCTCCAGTACTAATTGGGGTGTTGGTGTATTAATTTTAAATGATTTTGATGCTCAACAATTTAATTATACCATCACCGCCTCAGTGGCAAACGGCAGTGCAGATAAGGCAACGGTAGACAAAACAAACGATGTTTATGTACCAAATTCAGGCACCCAACACACATTCACCTTCACTTCATTAAATAGCAACTATATTACTGGTTTAACAATTAACAACGCAGCAGTTACAATTTCACCCTCATCAACCGCTCCTAGTAGTTTTACTCAAACTACCGGCGCACAGTACAAAGCCTACCGAAGTGCTGGAAACAAAGTAACTGTTATAGTTACAAACTTAACACAAGGTACTACAATAGTCGCGACAAATAGTACAATTACTCCTAGCGTGTCTAGTGGCTCGAGTACTACTGCGACAGTGGCTACAACTACAGCGAGTGGAGGACCGCAATATACATATACTTTTACTTCGTATGAGAATTATTACATAAACCGTATTACAATAAACGGTACACAAATTGTAATTTCAGACACCACCGACACAGGCTTTGAAACTGCGGGGAACACAAGTTACTATTGTTATCGCAATCAAAATCATGTAATTGTATCGGTAAAGGACATAGTGCAGAACACTAATATAATTGGTTACTACGATACCTTATTCACTATTACTTCGGCGAACCCAACACTTGTGCTCCAAGACACCACGACATACACGCGCGCAAACTACTTTGACACAACAGTCGAAATTGTAGCGACATTTGAGCAAAATGAGAATATTCAGTTTACAATCGATGGCGTAACCATTAGATTGCAGGGTAAGAATAGCACGGGTGAGGCGATTTTGCCTAGCGGAAAGTTTAACTATTCACATAATGTACACGATAACTATATAGTGATTCGTTTGACTAATTTACCGAACCCTCGGCACGATGTGACTATTGACCATTATGTCGGCGATATGGAAATCGTAAATGTTGCTTCTAGCGGTGGTAGTGGAGGGCTTTCACGCACTTATATCGAGGATAGTGGACTGATTCGTGTGGTATTTAGCCCAACAGCCGACAATGAATGGGTGTACTCGTTGCGTTTTGACAATGTCGAAGTTGCTCTCGAGTATTACAAGGCAGAACTTTACGGAGTAGGTGGCTTTAGCACTATTCGTTATATTGCGAAAGATAGTACTAATACCGTTACTCTAGAAATTGAAGGTGTTTACGAAAGCACAAACATCACCTTTAACCTTAGCACCGTAAAGCCTAATTACAAGGTGCCGCCGACTTCTAGTGGCAGTGGTGGCTTTGGTGTGTCTGGGACCGTGGTGGCAGCGAGCATTGGTGGGGAGGCGCGCATCGTGGGTAACGATATCGCAAACGGTACCGATGATGATAGCGTTACCTTTATAGCACTCGCATATTCGGGCTATAAATTCGTAGGCTGGGTTGATGCTAGCGATGAGACAGAGATTCTCAGTACCTCTATGACTGTAGAATTGAATCGCGACCAAGTAAACGGCAAAATTATTAAGGCACTTTTCGAGAAAGTGCCTACAAATACGAGTTCGAATGGACAACTAAATGGTAATCACGACTTTGCTTAAATATTCAACAACGATATTATCTAACTAATTATCACGCCTTTCATAATTTAATATATAAACTTTTAAAAGACCGTAATAATAGCGGTCTTTTAGTTTAATTATGTTTATTTGCGGAGATTAAAGGCAATAATTCCCGAGATAAGTCCTGCAACTGCACCAAATACCAAATCATTCAGCAAACTAAGTGTTAGGCGGAATTCGCCATCAAGAATAGAGAACACAACAAAGGCAAGTAGGGTGTAAATTGCACCGATAATTAGCCCCCACAACCAGCCGTTTGATTTGATTTTTTTACTAGCGACCCAGCAGCCAACGAATATGCTCAAAAACTTTATAACTTGGTTTATAGGCATAATTGCAGCCTCAGGAAGGGCAGTAAACTTCACGATAAATGCAAATAATAAAATACATATTAGTGATACCGACAACGCCCAAAAAACGCTTTTTGTGAGTACAAGAATATTATATCCTCGAGTGGATGAGGTTGTATTAATTGTATTTTCCATAACTTTCTCCTTTTTTGTAATAATATATGGTGCTATATAAAATTTTATTACAAAATTACTAAAATTACGATTTTATGGCAATAATCGTTTTTGAAATTAAAAAAATGCGCTAAAATAATTGACTTGATAGCCGATTTATATTATAATGACAAGTATCTACAAGGAGTTTACTCAATGAATAAAGCAACAGCGATTAAACGATTTATTTTTATAGGTATATTCTTGGTACTTGGCTTCATACTGAGTTTTGCACAGTTTGATATTCCGGGCACTATTTATACTTACAATGGTTTTGCAAATTCTATCAAACTCGGCCTTGACCTCAAGGGCGGTGTTTTAGCCGTTTACGAGGCTGCACCTTTAGAGGGGGCAGAGGGGGACTTTTCACAGCAATTGAACGCTACTCGTGAGCGTATTTCTGGGTTAATTACCGCGCAGTATAACGAGGCGCAGATTTCAATTCAGCAGGGAAATAGATTGCGTATAGAAGTACCTGATGTGTCCGACCCTGATGAGATTTTTGACCTTATTGGTACACCTGCTAGACTAGAGTTTAAGAGTGAAAATAGCGCAGATGCCGAGGCGGAACTTACGGGACAAAATGTCACTAATGCCTATGCAGCCTATCAGCCGACCTCTGATGGTAGTTATGAGTATGGTGTAGTAATTGAGTTTGATGCCGAGGGCGCGCAGAAGTTCTACGAGTTGACCACACAACAACAAGGTAGCCAGATTTACATTTTCATAAATGGTGAGTTATTCTCACAGCCGACTGTAAATTCAGCGATTTCGGGTGGTACCACCTTTATTTCAGGTAGTATGAATAGCCAGGCAGATGCTGAGGACTTCGCGCTGCAAATTTTGAGTGGTACTTTCTCGGTAGACCTCACATTACTTGAAAATACCGTTGTGAGTGCTACCCTAGGTGAAAATGCGCTGCTTTACGGTCTTATTGCAGGTGCCGTAGCGCTCGTGTTAATTTTCGCATTTATGATTTGGCGATACCGTATGATGGGAGTAATGGCTAGCGTTGCGCTTGCATTCTATGTTATACTGATGTTATTCTTTTTGCAGGCAATACCGATTGTACAGTTGACCCTCGCTGGTATTGCGGGTATTATCTTATCAATTGGTATGGCGATTGATGGAAATATTATTATATTCGAGCGTATTAAAGAGGAATATGCTAGCGGAAAGCGTATTGAGCCATCTGTCCGCGCTGGCTTTAAAAAGGCTTTTTCAGCGATTATGGACTCAAACATTACGACAATAGTTGTAGCACTCGTGTTAGCACTTCTTGGTACTGGTTCTATTCAAGGTTTTGCAATCACTCTACTTATTGGTGTAGTGTTAAGTATGTTTACATCTTTGGTAGTTACTAGAGGATTAATGAAAATGTATTATCCTTTGAACTCTACAAAGGCAAAACTATATAGTTTGAAAAGGGAGGATAATGTAGTTGAACTCGCATAAATTTGCAGAGGCTAGAAAAAATTTTAGTCCGACAAAGTTTAGTAAGTATGTTTGGATGTTCAGTGGCGCAATTATACTAATAGGTATAATAATGTTTGCTGTAATGGGCTTTAACCTGGGTATGGACTTTACTGGTGGTAACATTGTCCGTGTGCAGGGTTCTGCTCAAATTTCTGATGTTCAAATGACAGAAATTACAAATGTGGCAAACGATGTCTTAAGAGAGTATGGGCTAGAGATTGCTACAGCGCAGCACGAGGGTGAGACTAGGGAAACTGTATCTATACAGTATCAAAATGCCGAGGGCGTTACTGATATGTCCGCAATTAATGATGAGTTAGCAGCGGCATTGCGCGAGGCTTTCCCTCAATATGAGGTAGTAAATGCTGAGAGTAAGAGTGCTACGACCAGTTCGGAACTGCTCACAAACGCTCTTTTAGCAGTGGTTATTGCGCTTATCTTTATAATGATTTATATCGCCGTTCGATTTGAATTTTTGAGTGGTGTAGCAGCACTTGTTACATTATTCCACGATGTGCTGATAATGTGTGCGTGCGTAGTAATTTTCCAAATTCAAGTCAACAGCACATTTGTAGCGGCGGTGATTACGATACTCGGGTACTCGATTAACAACACGATTATTATCTTTGACCGTGTAAGGGAGAATTTGCGCAAGCCCAGTCTTGAGCATTTATCCAATCGAGAAATTGCCGACTTGTCTGTAAAGCAAACACTCAATCGTACACTAAACACTTCTATTACCACTATAGTTTCTGTGTTCTTGCTTGCTTGTGTAGGAATACCTCAAATGACCGAGTTTGTAGTGCCGATTCTAATCGGTCTGATTGCAGGTACTTATGCCTCAATCTTTATCTCGGCACCTTTGTGGACTGCCATGATGTCAAGGTCGAAATACGGCATTAGACAAAAAGCACTAGCAAAGGAGAAAAAGGCGGAAAACGAGCCTGCGGTAGTTGATGCCACCGCTACGCCTGTTGAAGAATAAAGTTAAAAGCCTTCCTTTTAGTGGAAGGTTTTTTTAAAGGGATTGTTATGGAATTTCGCAAACTGACAAATGAGAATTGTACTCCAAAAAATATAGCGCATATAGTTAACAAATTTGGAGTTTCTAGTGATGTCGCAGAATTGCTGCTTTTACGAGAGATTTCGGCAGATACTGAAATTGCTAAGTTTTTAAATCCGCAAATTGGTGATATGCATGACCCGAACTTATTTAATGATATGCCTATAGTGGTTAGCAGAATCAAAGACGCGGTTAAAAACAACGAAAGTGTGTTGATTTTTGGTGACTATGATGTCGATGGAATCACTAGCAGTTTTATTTTGCTTGATTATTTTAAATCTATAGGGTTGAATGTCAACACTTTTTTGCCGAATCGCTATTCGGATGGCTACGGACTTACGCGCGATGCTGTAGATTTTGTACTAAAAACTTATACCCCGAGTCTTATAATTACGGTCGACTGTGGTATCAGTGGGTACGAGGAGGTCGAGTACATACAGTCAAAAGGAGTCGATGTGATTGTGACTGACCACCATGACTGCCCTGAGATTTTGCCAAATTGCCCGATTATAGATGCAAAAAGACCGGGGGAGAGGTACCCTTTCCGCGAATTGTGTGGTGCGGGAGTTGCTCTAAAGGTGGTAGAGGCACTCGCTGGTCGTGATACCGCTCTAAAATATTTGCCCGTTTGTGCGATTGCGACTGTTTCGGATATCGTACCCTTGGTTGATGAAAATCGCGTTATTGTAAAAGTGGGGCTAGACAAGCCGCTGTCTGCTTTTCCCGATGGGCTAGTTGTTTTAGCAAAAGAATTGAAGTTAGGCGGAAAACTTACCAGCCAAGAGGTGAGTTTCAAGTTAGCCCCCAAGCTAAATGCTGCAGGGCGTATGGGAGATGCAAATCATAGCCTCAGACTTTATATTGAGCGTGATAAAAACGAGATTCGTAAACTAATTACCAAACTCCTGGAGTACAATACCGAGCGACAAGATTTATGCAATATTGTGTATGCTGATTGCATTGCGGAATTAAAAAAGGTAAATCTTGCGAATCAAAAAGTGATAGTATTGGCAAAACCTACTTGGAGCATAGGTATTCTAGGTATTGTTGCTGCGCGTATTGCAGAGGAGTTTAACAGACCGACATTTTTACTCGGTGAGGAAGGCGGCTACTACAAGGGGTCGTGTCGTAGTATTGAGGGAATGAACATTCACGAATTGTTGACAAAACTTAGCGATATCTTAACCAGTTTCGGTGGACATACTATGGCTGCTGGGATGACTATAGCCGCTGATAAAATTGATGAGTTTCGTGAAAGATTAAATAAATTAGTCAACGAAATGTACGATGAGGAATTTTTTGCCCCGTTTTTCCAATATGACTTAGATATCGACCCTGAGGAAGTGAGTATAGAGCGCCTCAAAAAGATAGAGATTTTAGAGCCATTTGGATGCAAGAACCCGACACCTTTATATAGGTTGGAGTTTGACAAGGTTTCCGTAACTCCAATGAAGTCAAATAGTCATCATTTAACTCTACAATTAAAGAATTTAAATCTACTTGCATTTAATAGTCCTGAATACTTTAACATTGCCAGCCAAAGTGGGAAAAAGGAGTGTATTGCCGAATTACTGGTCGATGAATTCCGCGGAAATGCTAGTGTGAAAGGTGTGGTAAAAACCTTGCAAATTGCTTCGGCTCCTAATATTAGTGCAGAAAGAGTTGGAGGCGAATATATAAAACAACTAGCGCTAAGTTCCCAAGGGCTAAAACCCAAATTTCGCTCATATGACAAGGCAAATTTAAAAGATTTACTCAAAAATTCGCAGAGTAAATTGTACGGAACACTTGTTATTGCAAATACTTTACAAAGTTACCGCGATTTTCTAGAAAATTATGGTGATACAATTAAAATTGTATGCCATGAGTACTTGATTTTAACTAACAATAATGGCTATAACACTTTGTGCCTATGTCCATCGTTAAACAACGACTTTAAAAACTACAATCGCATTATTTTATTAGATAGCGTTTTGGATGAGGCGTATATTGTGTTCTTTAATTTAAATAGCAAGGCCGATGTTTATTTGCCAATTTCTACACCATTTTTATACACGCCTTTTTCAAACCTTGACCTTTCTCGCAAGATATTTGGCGAGTATTTCAATATAATCAAAAAAGCCAGTAAAATCGGGCTCGTAGCATTTGATGACTTCAACTATTATAATAAGTTAAAGAAAATGTATCATAACTTAAACTATGTGCAATTTGTTTGTTGCTTAAATACATTTTTACAACTAGGTTTAATGGAAATAAACGATGAGGAGGGGAATTACTTTATAGCGATGAAGAGTTCAACTCCTACACAACTTAATAAATCACATTTTTATACCAAACTTGAATTAATTATGAAATCATATTAGAGGGAAAATGACAAGATTACGAATACCAAAGGTTGTACCTAAACCAAAAGATTTTTCCAAAATTCCTTGGACCGAAGAATTTCGTGATAAATATCCCACTCGCAAAGCTGAAAAATACTTTACCGAAGGTATGAATTACGAAGATTTTCGAGATTTTTTGTTCGCTGAAAAGCATGTCGATTTTCGCAAAGCGAGCCTAATGGCGCATGCGTTAAGGACTGATAAGGGTATCGTGAGAAATGATAACGAGATTTTACTCACGATAAACTTTCCATATTGCGAGTGGCGCTGTGTGAATTGTAAACGCAATATGTATCAGCGAGCAAAGTATCAGGATGCATATTTGTATTATTTTGATGCAATTATGCGTGAAATAAAGTTAACTAGAGAAATCATTGCTAAGAAATGTTACATTGTAAAGGCAATTTGTTACACAGGGAATTTGTTAGCATTGGATGCTCTAGAGTTGGAAAAAGTGCTTTCACAATGCACCTATACCTTGAGCGAAATAAATGTGGAGTTGGGTAATCCAAAGTTTATCACACAAGAAAAACTTGCGATACTTAAAAAATATAATGTAACGCGGATAATCGTAAATGCGCTCACCTTTAATACCGTAAGTTTACGAAAGTTGTGCCGTAGATATGAGTTTAAGGAGGTTTACGATTCCTTTAAACTCATTGCCGAATTTGGTTTTGATTTAAATATTGAACTACTCGTAGGGTTACCGCAAGAGCACGAGTTGCAACTCGGGCGTAATATAAAACTTGCGGTGGAATTAGGCGCAACAGGTATAGACTTGTTTTCGCGATTTTGCCCGCTAGGGAACAATATTGAGGTTACGACTGATAAAAATTTAATTAGTGAGCAGCGAAAACTCTTGGAGTACACAAGTAATACTATGAAGTCGTTTGGTTTTAATACATATTTTTTGTATTGCACTGAGGTAGAAAGCGGCTGTTTTGAGAATGTGGGTTACACTATTCCAAATAAAACTTGTAAGTATTTAGAGGATAAAAACTGGGCGGTTTCGACAATGCTTGGTTGTGGTTTAAATACTGAAACTACAATAGTAAAAAATTTACACAACACGCGTAAAAGTATGCGCAACACATACGATTTAGGGCAGTATATATTGGGAATTGATGAAATCTTGGAGAAAAAACGCAAGTTTTTTGAATAATAATCTTTACAAAATGACAGGTTTGTGATATTATAATTAAGTACCTATTTCACGGTTTTACAGATTTACTCCGTGTAATACTTTGATTTAGGCAAATTTAAATAAGGAGTAGTGTGATGAACAAGCAAGAAATTATTGCAAAGTTCGGCAGAAAAGAGGGGGATACTGGTTCACCTGAAGTGCAAATTGCTTTGTTATCTGCTCGTATTAGCGAGTTAACAGAGCACCTAAAGCAGCACCCAAAGGACAACCACTCTCGTAGAGGTCTATTAAAACTCGTAGGTAAGCGCAGAGGTTTGCTAAGCTACTTGGAAAAGACCGACCTAGAGAAATTCAGGTCATTAAAGGCTGAACTTGGTATTCGTTAAGGCATAAAAGGCAAGTTTTTACTTGCTTTTTTGTTTTTTCTTGTGCTTTTGTATTTAATATGATATAATACCTTTGAGGGAAAAGTATGTTTATTGATTCACATTCTCATCTTTTTGATTTAAAAAGTCATGAAATTGATATGTCTAATATTACGAAATCTATCGTGCTAAGCTATGATGTGTCAAATTTCAAAACTGCGTTAAATTTTTGTAAAAACAACCCGAAATGCGCGTGTTCACTCGGCGTTTATCCTAAATATGCGAGAAATTATACAAAAAATACCGAGCAGTTTATTCGAGAAAATCGTAAAAATATAGTTGCCATTGGTGAAATCGGCCTTGACAGTACTTTTGATGACTACGATGCTCAAATTGATGTGTTTTTACAGCAAGTAGCACTAGCAAAAGACCTAAAATTGCCCATTTCTGTACATTTAAGAACAGAAACAGACCATCAACGCTTTTTTACATTATTTAAGGGCGAAGTTCCTTGTGTTTTACACGCTTTTCATAGCGGTTTATATACAGTAAAAAGTGCGATAGACCTTGGTTGTTATATTTCATTTGCTGGGAACTTAACTTATCGGCGTAATGCAGCGCTTCGCGAGGTGGCAAAAATAGTCCCAAGAGATTTACTCCTTGTCGAAACAGATGCTCCTTCAATGCTGCCTGCCAAGTTGCCAAGAGGTACACAAAATACGCCCAATAATATCATATACACAGCAGAAACACTAGCAGAAGTGCGTAAAGACACACTAGAAAATATTGCGAGAATAACTAGTGAAAATGCCGTAAAAGTATTTAATTTAGAGGGGAAAAATGGAGTTTGAACGGTTAAAATTACAGTTGGGAGATAGAAGTATTGAGTTGCTTGCTAAACAGCATGTTGCGATTTTTGGACTTGGCGGTGTGGGTGGACATGTAGCAGAAGTTCTAGCCCGATGTGGTGTTGGGAAGTTTACTGTCATTGATAAAGATATTATAGATATAACCAACATTAACCGCCAAATATTAGCATTGCATAGTACAATTGGTGTCAAAAAAGTAGACATTTGTGCTAAACGGCTATTAGATATTAACCCTAATATCGAGGTGACAGCCCTAGATATTGATTTTTCGAGTGATAGCGACTTAGACTTCTCAAAATTTGACTATATAGTGGATGCCGTGGATGACATTAATGCCAAAATAGAGATTATTTCACGAGCGAAGTCGCAAAATATTCCAGTAATATCAGCAATGGGCGCGGGGAACAAAATAGATGTATCCGCGATTAAAATTGCCGATATTTCTGCCACAAATACCTGCCCATTGGCGCGAATTATGCGTGAAAAACTAAAAAAATTAGGAATTTGTGGGGTAAAATGTGCATTTTCGACTGAAAAACCAGTATTTAAGCCAACAGGTACAATTTCGAGCAACGCATTTGTCCCTGCGGTTATGGGAATTACTATAGCCCGTGAAGTTGTATTAGATTTAATAAAATATAAGGAATAGTTATGGAAATTTTACAAGATTACTCATTAGATGAACTAACTCAAAAGATTTTAGCGCTGAATGAACAAAAATTTAGAGCAAAGCAAATATACGACAATATAAACTTAGGGAAAAGTATTTCCTCTTTTAGCAACATTTCAAAAGACCTAAAAGCGAAGTTATTAGCGGAATATGAGGATATTCCTCTAAAAATACACACGGAGCAGCACAGCCATGATGGCACAATTAAGTTTGCCTATGAATTGAGTGATAAAAACATAATTGAGGGTGTTTTAATGCAGTATAAGTATGGTAACACTCTTTGTGTTTCGACACAAGTTGGATGTCGTATGGGTTGTAAATTCTGTGCCTCGACATTACACGGACTTACTCGTAATTTAACAGCTGGAGAGATTTTAGCGCAAGTCTTGGTAGTTAACGCCTTGCTAGGGGGTAAAACTGGGAAGCATCGCAAAATCACAAACATTGTGCTAATGGGAATGGGTGAGCCTTTGGATAACTATGATAATGTAGTAAAGTTTATTAGACTTGTATCCGCCCCCGAGAGCCTTAATATTTCCCCTCGTAATATATCAGTATCAACTTGTGGACTGGTGCCTAATATCTATAGACTGGCGGAGGAAAGTTTACCGATTATACTTACAATTTCATTACACGCGCCAAACGATACACTTCGCAAGACAATTATGCCTATTGCTAACAGATATAGCATTGATGAAATAATAAAAGCAACAAAATATTATTTTGAAAAGACAGGTCGCAGAGTAGTGTTTGAGTATGCACTAATAGATGGAGTTAACAACACGCGCGAGTGCGCAATAGAACTTGCGAAACTTGTACGCGGCTTTCCTACGCATATTAACTTAATACCACTAAATGAGGTGAAAGAGCGGGCATTAAAGACTGTTTCACATAAACAGGCGGAGCAGTTTAAGGCAATGCTAGAGCAGCAAGGTGCATCAGTAACAATTAGGAGGACTATGGCAGATGATATTGATGGCGCTTGTGGTCAATTGCGTAATCATATAGTAGAATAAAGTAAAGAGTGTGCTTATTAAAAAGTACACTCTTTTTATAAATATTGTTGTACGACTGCAGGCTTTGAAATATTTGTGCTAATCGAAGTAAGTGGTCTATTATGTGCTCGCATATATTCATATTTAATAATTTCACATAATGTGTCGACACTTTTATCAAGGTCATCGTTATTGATTATATAGTCGTAATGTGTCTTTCGCTTAATCACGCGCTCTTTGATTAACTCTCGTTCGCGCTCTAAAATATTTGTGTTATCATTTCGCTGTTTCATCCTAGATACCAAGACATTATCGGGCGCATCGATTAGTACCATTACTACAGGAATCGGCTTAATCCCTTTACTAGATAGTACTTTATTAACGCGGCGCCTTACATTAGCACATCCTTCAACATCAAAATCTTTTATTGCAACTTTGGTAGAACTAAGTGTGGTAAGTATAGCATTAAGGTTTGTGCCATAAATATTGCCGTAAACTTTTTTTGCCTCAATAATATCGTGTGACCTAATGTGCTCGAGGAATTCATCTTTGGTAAAGAAATAGTAGTCCTTGCCATTTATTTCGCCTTCACGAGGGGGTCTCGTAGTACATGTAGGAAAACGATTGACATTCTCAGAACCTAGTTTTTTAATAACTTCTTTAATAATGGTAGTTTTGCCCGCCCCCGCACTACCGGCTATAATGAACAACATAATTTTACCGCCTAAATTTTATGTTTAAATTATACCAAAAAACAACAAAGTTGTCAATATCGTTTACTTTTAAAATCATAAAGGTATCACGAAACTAATAATATAGTATAGGGGGTATCTTGTAGTGAAGGCTTTTCAGTTATTTCGCTCTATAGGCGTAAATTTTGTGATTGTGTTGATGTTAGGTTTTTTATGTGTATTAACTGTCAATAATGATGTTAGGAGTGTTTTCAACCCTAATATTGAGAATGTTTATTACAAAGGTGATACGACAAAAAACAATGTATCTCTAATGATTAATGTATATTGGGGGAATGAGTATCTACCTAGTATGCTAGGGACATTGGAAAAATACGGGGTAAAAACTACATTTTTTGTGGGCGGCACTTGGGTATCGAAATATCCTGAGGAGTTTATGAGCATAGTGGACTCGGGACACGAGATAGGTAACCACGGTTTTTTCCACAAAAATATGGATACACTCTCGTATCAAGATAACCAAAATGAGATACTTAATACCCATAAAATTGTCAAGGAATACACGGGGGCGGATATGACTTTATTTGCCCCACCTTCGGGGGCATTCAACGATGATACGGTGGCTAGTGCAATAAATCTTGGCTATCAGGTGATTATGTGGAGTCGAGATACAATAGATTGGCGAGACCAAAATGTAGACCTAATTTACGAACGCGCGACAAATAAGTTATCAAATGGAGAGTTAGTGCTCATGCACCCGACTCGTTGTACGGCTCTCGCGCTACCTCGCATTCTCGACTACTGTGCTGAAAACAATCTAAATGTTGTACCTGTATCTACCAATATTTTGACTTGATTTAATTGCCATAAACAAAAGGAAGTGGTATAATTCAAAAAACATATTTAGGAGAAAATTATGTACACTTTAAAAACTTACAAAAACGGTTTACGATTAATACACAATCATGATACGACCAACCAATCTGTATCAGTAAATTTTATGACCTTAGTTGGTGGAAAAGATGAGGATGATTCTAATAGAGGTATAGCGCACTTTTTAGAGCATATGTTTTTTAAAGGCACAGAGAAGCGTACTTGTAAAGAAATAAACGCCGAGTTTGACAAACTAGGGATTTTCGTGAATGCATACACCACAAAGGATATGACAGTATTTTATAACATCGGACTCGCTAGCCAGTGTGAGAATATGTTTGACATATTGTCGGATTGCTTTTTCCACTCACAATTCCCTCAAGATGAGTTAATCCTAGAACGCAAGGTTGTATGCAGCGAGCTAGAAATGCGCCAAGATGACAACAAAGATTTATTGTTTGCGAAATCAGAGGAACTAGCATTACAGGGTACCGAATACGCGTATCCACTCGGTGGGACTGTTGAATCAGTTAGTAAATTAGAGCGCGAGGACTTAATTAATTTTAGAGATAAGTACTATACACCTGAAAGGCTAGTAATTAGCGTTAGTGGTAATGTGACTGTAGAAGTGATTGAGACTTTAATAGACAAGTATATATTACCTAATTGTACGACAGAGGAAAGGACTCCTATTAACTATATCATCAATGACTTTGACATAGAAACAGCAAACAAGTATTCGTTTACTAAGAGAGATACCGACCAATATTATAGTGCGATATCTTTTAGAGGTATAGCATTAAATAGTGAGGATATGACAGCATATAGGTGTATGATGCGTGCGTTGGGTGGGTCTATGAGTTCTAGGTTGTTTAGAAAAGTACGAGAGGAAAGAGGTTTAGTATATACAATTAGTTCATTCTGCTCTGATTGTGCAAAATCGCAGAACGGAATTATATTCTATTGTAATATAGAAAAGGCTGAGGAAACATACAAAGCAGTTAGGGAAGTATTAGAGGAGATACGCATAGATGGCTTTAATGAGGATGATTTAAATATTGCTAAAAACCTTAGGAAAACTAGCATAGTACTTGGCACAATTCAACCAACTAAAAAAGCACTCAGTGGAGGTGAGAAATTAATTTATAATAACAAACTATTAAATATAGATGAGGAACTAGCGGCTGTCGACAAGGTAACCGTGCAAGATATGAATAATGTATTTAAAAAATATTTTGATAACAAGGATTTGACTGTTACAGTCGTGTCAAATGATAATCAACTCGACCCTATTAAAATTTTAACAGAATAAAACGACACACGGGGGCGGAAATTTAAAAAATAGCCGCGTTTTATTTGTGTTTTTATTAAAAAAATGATATCATTTAATTAAATATAAAAGAGCAAACAAATGGGAGGTTATTTTGCAAAAATATACCGACAGAAATGTAGGAGGTCCAGGCAATAAACTCTCTAAGCGTGCTATAACTGGCATCGCTGTTTTGGTTTGCTCTGTTTTTTTGCTCATTTGCCTTGTTTTTAACTTTTTGCCATTTATTCGTTCGTTTATTTTAGGCACTTTTGGAATGGCTACTTATCCCGTACTCGTTGTCGCTCTAATAATTGGAGCCTTGTTGCTAACTAATAGGAAATATATCATTGCAAAAAATTATATAATTTGTATATGCGTATTGTACTTTCTACTAATTTGTGTATCGCAAACCGCCCTAACCGAAATGGATTATATAGGAATGGGTGAGTACTTAAGTGACACTTATACCTCTAAAAACACTGCTGGCGGGGTAATAGCAGGGATTTTTGCATACGGATTTAGTGTGTTATTTGGATACACGGGAGCCTATATTCTATTTGCTATTGGTGCGATAATTTGTGTTGCTTTTATGATAGACTATTTCCTCAAAATGAGCGATTATAGAAAACTAAACGCTCGCGCGGTTAGTTATCCAATAGAAAAGGGAAATATGAGAACCCAAGAGGAAATTGTTAATACAGAGCAGCAAAAGAGCAAAAAGCAAAGTTTAATGGAAAGCATGAAAAAACAAGCGGGGGAATCACTCGCGTTAGGGCTAAATTCAAACAACGAGCTTGTGACCGTAGGCAGTAAACACAGTAGTGACAATATGGCAAACCAAGTGTTTGGTGGAGATTATCAAAGCCTTGTTAATAAAACACAGCCGCATACTCAGCAGCGCGAGGAGGCCTTCTCGCTGGATGAGTTTGTTAATAAGACTAACAATAGTAGTTTTGAGCCTCGTAGTTTTCAAACCGACACCCAATATACCCCTAGTGGTTATCAAAACACAGAAGTTAATTTTAACAAGTCTAATAATGTCGACAAATTCAATTTTGAACCACTCGATGAAAAAGTTAACGAGTCTATAAATGTAGAACAACATTCAAAAGCCGAGAGTGAGTCAATAATTAACAATTTCAGCAAAATGATTGGTGAAACCCCTAATCCCGTACAAACGAACAATACTTTAAGTTATGAGATAAAACCGCGTGAGCATGAACAAAAAACGACACAACTTGAAATGCAGCAAACAAAGCCTACACCGAATCCTACTACAACATACAAGCGCCCAAGTCCCTATGTTCGCCCTCCTGTAAGTTTACTAACAACGCAATCAAGTAAACAGGATGGCAATGAAGCGGACTTTAAGCAGCGCGCACATGTACTAGAGGAAACACTAGATAGCTTCAAAATTTCTGCAACTGTCGTTGGAATCACGCGCGGTCCTGCAGTCACTAGATATGAAATACAAATGCCAGCGGGTATTTCAGTTAAAAAGATTTCACAACACAGTGATGATATCGCAATGATGATGAAGTCATATGGTGGTGTGCGAATTGAAGCGCCTATTCCAGGGAAAAACTTAGTAGGTATTGAAATTCCTAATGAAAAAATTGCAACAATAGGATTAAACGATATAGTCAACTCACCAGAATTTCATAATAGTAAATCACCACTGACCGTTGCATTAGGAAAAGATATCGCTGGAACTATAAAAGTATGCGACCTCGCGGCTATGCCACACTTATTGGTGGCAGGTGCTACTGGTTCAGGTAAATCGGTATGTCTAAATGTAATCTTAATTAGTTTGATTTATAAACTAGGTATTGATGATTTGCGATTAATTTTAATTGACCCAAAGCGTGTTGAGTTCACGAGTTATAACGGATTACCGCACTTACTAACTCCAGAGGTAATTTGTCAGCCAAAACAGGCTCTGAGTGCTTTTGATTGGGCAATTAAAGAAATGGATGACCGCTTCGACACCTTCCAGAGATTGAAAGTTCGTGACATAAACGAATACAACTCATTAGAGGCGGTTTACAAAGGGCGTGAACCCAAATTGCCTAGGATTGTGATTGTAGTAGATGAGTTGGCGGACCTAATGATGATGGCGAGGAAAGAGTTAGAGGAGAAAATTATGCGAATCGCTCAATTGTCGCGTGCTGCAGGTATTCATTTAATTTTAGCGACCCAGCGCCCATCTGTAAATGTCATTACAGGAACAATTAAAGCAAACCTGCCATCACGAATTGCATTCGCTGTAAACAATTTTGCCGACTCAAATACTATAATTAACCAAGGCGGGGCAGAAAAGTTATTAGGTCGTGGTGATATGTTATATGCACCGCAAAATTTACCCGAGCCTGTCCGTATTCAATGTCCATTTATTACAAATACTGAAGTATTAAATATTGTTGATTTTATTAAAAACAATAATGACAGCGACTTTGATGACCAGCGGACTAAACAGATTTTAGAGGGGAAGGGCACCAATCATAATGGTGGAGATGATGATGGTAGTGATGCGGAAAGAGGGGATGAATTCGACCCAATTTTGCCTAAAGCATTGCTAGAATTCATTAGAGCGGGTACTGGGTCTATATCAGCTATACAACGCCGTTATTCGGTAGGTTATGCGCGTGCTGCGCGTATTGTGGACCAAATGGAGCGCCACGGTTTTATTTCAACCCCTGACCCAACTAATAAAAATCGACAAATCTTAATTGATGAAGCGAGATACAATGAGTTGTTCTCAGATGGACAACTATAATTAGGAGTTTTTTATGAATTTACCAAATAAATTATCGATTATTAGAATTTGCCTTGTACCTTTCATAATGTTCTTTTACTTGGCACCTTTTATTCCGTATGGGAAATTTATAGCGATTGTACTATTTATCGCCGCCGCAGTAACTGACCTTTTTGATGGTAAAATTGCCCGCAAAAATGGTTTAGTTACTGATTTAGGCAAATTACTCGACCCAATAGCAGACAAAATGTTAATTACCTGCAGTTTATTCTTAATTGTTTTTGACTTAACTATTGCATTCCCGTGGGGATTAATTGCATTAACTGTGCTTTTTACACGAGATTGTATTGTAAATGGTGTACGACAAATTGCGGCGACTAAAGGAGTGGCGGTGGCTGCAGAAAAAAGTGGCAAAATAAAGGCAATTCTTGCATATATCTATATTCCATTCTTTATGTTTATTGCAGAGCTCAAGGAATTGATTGCTGGTGTTAGTGCTTATGATACTGTAATGACTATTTTCTATGTAGTGGGTTATATTCTGCTTGCTGCCGCTACTATTGTCACAGCGTGGTCGGCGATTGATTACCCTATTAAAAATAAAGACTTGATTATGCCAAAGCACGAGCAGGTAGAGCAAGCTCATGAAAAAGCCGTTGAGAGTGAAATCGAAGCAGAAAATGAAAAATCTGAGGAAAAACAAAAGGAAGTCACTGATTGTAATACGGATGAGACTGCCGACCAGGAAGCAAAGGAATAAACAATGAAAGCAAATTTACTGGTGTTTTGCGATGAGGGAAATAATGCTTTTTTGGAGCAATTAATTACTTTTAATATAAAACCCAATTTCTGTCTTGCAATGCAAGAGGTTAATGTAGTTACCTTTTTACCCTTAAATGCTACTATACCAGAAATTACGAAACACCTCGATACCTCTACAATAGTCGCAGTAGGTTTTTGTGAGGAAAACTGTTATAGAAATATAAAAATAGCAGTTAACAACTTTTATGATAGTAATATTATAAAAACTCCTTTTGGCGAATTTTGTAGGAATGGTAATCGTTTTTGTAGCATTATTGATATGAGTGCTCCAGAATTAACTATAGACTCAGCAGTGTTGAGAGTATTATACGATACTGAGCAAACTTTTACGCTGAGTCTTTTTGGTATTGATAAGTACAAATTGCTAAACACACTCAAAAATATCGATTATATCAATAATTATGACTTTGCACTTAATTCTACATTTGGCGAACTTAAATTAACCTTTGAGCCAGTAAATGAAATAGGGAAACAGCAAAAAGAAGCCTTTTTGCGAGCGCTATACCAACAACTTCGCGATTATATATGCAGTGATGAGGGGGAGAGTTTGGTTGATTGCGTAAGGGAATTAATTAGTATTCGTAAACAATACTTTGCTTTGTATGACTTAGTGACTGGTGGTTTTGTTGAATCACGGTTAAAAAACATACCCGAAATACAACAACACTTGGTTCCCCTTCTAGATAGCGATTTCGAATATTTAAACTCGTTTGATAACTCGTATAATATTCTAAAAAAATACAATCTCGACTTTTTAATTATAATGTTAGGTAATTTCAATAACACTAGAATCCTTGTAGTAGATGAAAATCATATAAAAAAGTATGAATATACGGTGTCAAAAGAGAAAAAATATAACGAATTTTATATTTCAAATGTTATTTTAGAAAAAATCTTTAACAAATTAAGAAAAAACACTTCCTATTTTTAAAATTTTGTTGTATAATATTAGAACAAATGTTTAAATAAAAGGAACGAACAAAGTGGCAGAAAAAGAAAAAACAGATGATAAACAAAAAAATCTTGAGCAAGTAATCGCTCAAATTGAAAAGCAATTTGGCAAGGGTGCTATTATGCGCTTGGGTGACAATGCGAGGCAAGTAGTAGATGTAATTCCTACTGGGTGTTTGACTCTTGATCTAGCACTAGGTATAGGTGGTGTGCCGCGTGGGCGTATTGTAGAGATATACGGTCCCGAATCAAGTGGTAAAACAACCGTGGCGCTACATATAGTGGCTGAGGCTCAAAAAATGGGATGCACCGCCGCATTTATTGATGCGGAGCATGCGCTTGACCCAGTTTATGCAGGTAATCTAGGGGTTGATATCAATTCGCTATATATCTCGCAGCCCGATAATGGAGAACAGGCGCTCGATATTACCGAAAGTTTGGTACGCAGCGGTAGCATTGACTTGATTATAATCGATTCCGTAGCAGCATTAACTCCAAAGGCAGAGCTTGATGGTGAAATGGGTGATGCTCATGTTGGATTATTGGCTAGACTGATGAGCCAAGCCATGAGGAAACTAACTGGTTATATCAACAAATCGAATGTATGTGTAATTTTTATTAATCAGTTGCGCGAGAAAGTCGGCGTAATGTTTGGGAATCCTGAGACAACTACTGGAGGTAAGGCGTTAAAATTTTATTCCAGTATTCGCCTAGATGTGCGTAAAACAGATGTTATTAAAAATGGTAATGACATAATTGGTAACCGCACTAAAGTAAAAGTGGTAAAGAACAAGTTGGCCCCTCCATTCAAAGTTTGCGAATTTGACATAATTTACGGGAAGGGTATTTCTCGTGAGGGGTGCATTCTTGACCTTGCGCTTGAATATAGTATAATTCAAAAAAGCGGCAGTTGGTTTGCCTATAATGGCGAAAAAATAGGGCAGGGTAAGGAGAATGTAAAGCAATATCTCGCTGACAATCCTCATATATATGAGGAAATTGAGGAGCGTATAAAAAATGAGTTGGCACCAAAAGAAACGACTCAAGACATCATAATTGAAAATGAAAGTAACGAGGAAGATGCTTAGTGCATCTTTTTCGTTTATTTGGCGAAAACTTGGTAAATAATAATATTTGCCTATTTAATAAATTTTAACTTGACTTTTTATTTCTTATAAATTAAAATTATATAGCATATAAAATGAATGTTTTATATTAATCCATAGGATTTTGCAATAAATTTAAAAGAGAGGAAATACCAATGTTCAACTCATTTGTAGGGTTGCTTGGTGTCCAAATGAGCACTGCTGTTTTAGTAGTGGCTATTTTGGGTTGCATTATAGTTGGTGCTTTAGTAGGGATTTTTGTTTTTAGAGCAATTGTTATTAAAAAAATTAACAGTGCTAAAAATTCCGCTTCTACTATTATCGAAGCCGCCCATTTGGAAGCCAAGACAATTGTAAAAGAAGCTCGACTCTCGGCACAAGAGGAATCATTAAAAATTAAAACAGAGACTGAAAATGAACTCAAGGAACGCCGAATTGAAATGGAAAAACTAAACAGTCGTTTCCTAGAGAGAGAAGAGTTTATCAACAACAAGGAACAATCATTAGAAAAGAAAAATGAAGCTTTGGATGATTACAAAGAAAAATTAGAAAGTTACGAAAAAAAATTGAGGAGCCAGCAAGAGGAACTAAATAAAAAGAATGAAAAAATCATCAAAGAATTAGAAAAGGTAGCGGGTTTGACTCGTGAAGAGGCAAAGGAAAATCTAGTCGCGCGAATATCGGATGAGGCAAAACGGGATTCTGCGCTTAAATTGCGCGAGATTGAACAAGAATTAAAAGACAACTCGCACAAATTGGCAACAGAAATCATATCTAATGCTATACAGAGGTATTCTGCTGATTTGACCAGTGAAACGACCGTTTCTACTATTGATTTGCCTAACGATGATATGAAGGGGCGTTTAATCGGTCGCGAAGGTCGTAATATTAAATCGATCGAGACGGCTACAGGAGTCGACCTAATTATTGATGATACGCCTGAGACAATAGTAATTTCAAGTTTTGACCCAATCCGCCGCGAGGTTGCCCGCATTGCTATTACCAAATTGATTCAAGATGGGCGTATTCACCCAGCACGAATCGAGGAAACTGTGGCCAAGGCGCGTAAAGATGTTGAGCGCGAAATGAAAGAGGCGGGTGAGACTGCAGTGCTGGAAACTGGAATTATGGGAATGCACCCCGAGTTGATTAAAACTCTTGGTCGCCTCAAATATCGTACGAGTTATGGCCAAAATGTTTTGAAACACTCTGTCGAGGTATCGTTTATTGCCGGGATGCTCGCGAGTGAACTTGGTTGTGATGAAATGGTTGCGCGCCGTGGTGGCTTATTACACGACATCGGCAAGGCAGTCGATCACGAGGTCGAGGGCACGCATGTATCAATAGGTACACAATTAGCGCGCAAATACAAAGAAAACGAAAAAGTCGTAAATTGTATTGAGGCGCATCATGGCGATGTTGAGTTCAATTGCGTTGAGGCGGTACTTGTGCAGGCTGCTGACACAATCTCAAGTGCGCGTCCAGGAGCACGCCGTGAGTCAATTGAAAATTATGTCAAGCGTTTGGAAAAACTAGAGCAAATAGCAAGTGGTTTTGCTGGGGTTGAAAAGGCATATGCAATCCAGGCTGGTAGAGAAATTAGAGTAATAGTAAAGCCTGAGGATATTTCAGATGACCAAGCAATGCTGCTTGCAAAAGATATTGCTAAAAAGATTGAGAATGAAATGGAGTATCCTGGGCAAATTAAGGTCAATGTAATCAGAGAGTTACGCGCTGTAGATTTTGCAAAATAGCGAGGTTTTTATGCAGATTTGTGATGCTCATAATGATTTGTTAACCACATTTGATAGTCTTTTCGAAATTGAAAACTATTTACAAAAATATTGTATAAATAACGAGGTCGTAAAAATTTTTACGGCCTTTTATGTTAGTGAAAAAATGATAAAAGAACTTTCTACTACGGAAATTTTTAACCTAATGCAGCATAAATTTGAATTAATCAAAAATTGCGAAATCTGTATACCAGTAATAGAAAATATAGGATTTATTAAGGACTACAAAGATTTAGAACGCATAACTGCTATTCATCCGCTTGCCGTTACTTTAACATGGAATTATGATAATTTGCTCGCTGGGGGTGCTTATGGGACTAGTGGCCTTACAAAATTTGGTCGTGAGGCTATAAAAATTCTCGAGGCGAATAATATTTTAATAGATACTGCACATATGAACAAACAGTCATTTCTGGAGTTTGCGAGCATAACTCGCTATCCGCTTTTTTGTTCGCACACGAGTTGTAAAAGCATTTACAACATTCTACGAGCCTTGGATGATGAGCAATTACACTTAATCAGAGAAAGCAAGGGCTTTGTGGGTTTGTGCCTTTATTTGACCTTACTCAGCGACAACCCCGCTAATATGAAAGTAATTTTACGCCACCTTGAGTATATTGTATCTTTGATTGGTACACTAAATATAGGTATCGGTAGCGACTTTAATGGGACAGGTGAGTGTAATCCTAAGGGCTTTGATATTGATTATAACGGACTCCCTACTTTATTAAATAAAATTTCACAAAAACTGGATAAAACAGTTGCCATAAATTTTGCTAGCCGAAATTTATTAAACTTTATGCAAAAAATCCAATTATAAGGTATTATTTACTAAATTATTGTTGACAAAGAGCGCATAATTTAGTACAATAATATTACTTTAGGGGAGTGGCTTAACGGTAGAGTAGTGGTCTCCAAAACCATCGGTCAGAGTTCGATTCTCTGCTCCCCTGCCACTTTCGGCTCGAACAATTTGTTTGGGTCGTTTTTTATTACTTAAACAAAAATGGAGTTTTAATATGAAAAAAGTAACAATATACACTGATGGTGCGTGTAGTATGAATCCAGGCCCAGGAGGGTGGGGGTGTGTCCTAATTTATAATGGCATAGAAAAGGAATTTAGCGGGTTTGAAAATAACACAACAAACAATCGTATGGAATTAATGGCTGTAATTAAAGCTTTAGAAAGGCTAAAAGAACCTTGTGAAATTGATCTTTATAGCGATTCGGCGTATATTGTGAATGCTTTTAATCAAAAATGGATAGATAACTGGCGTGACCACGGTTGGAGAACTGCCGATAAAAAACCTGTGAAAAATCTTGACCTGTGGCAACAAATTGTTGATTTTTCTAGATATCACACAATATATTGGCATAAAGTAAAAGGGCATAGCACAAATGAATATAATAATCGTTGTGATGCACTTGCTCGTGGGGAAGTAGATAACTTTTTGAATACTCAAAATGATTCTAATTGATATTAAAAAACTTCTAGGATTCCCTAGAAGTTTATATTTTATTTAATTTCGCGCTTTTTAAATACAGTATAACTTAGAATTGTCATAATAACCATAGTGGCAGTTACGATAATCACACTTGCCAGCAAACTTGTATTGTAGAACATTGGACTGGAGAATACAATGCTGAGCGGGTTAGTCGAGTCGCTAACAAATGCGCCACCAAAGAACTTAAAGAAGTCAATACCCGCAAACGGTAAGAATGCGTACCAAGCTGATTGAGTGAATAATACGGCAAATATGGCAGTGAGGAAGTAGATAAATATTGAAACAGTAACCGCACCAATATTGCTTCTAAATACAGTTGAAATCATAGTGGCCAGTAACACATAAAATAGGATTTTTACAATTAATAATGCAAGGTAAATTAACACTAACAAGAATGGCGAAATTACAAAGGCATTTGTAGCATTAAATACGGCAAGTATCGGTGTAGTATCCAGTCCATAAATCGCAAAACCAGTTATGAATAAAACTATTGCGCTAAATACCAGAAAAATTACGCCAAAAATTAGAGTGGCTAAAATTTTTGAGGTTAAAATTTTATTTCTCGAGAAGGGGCGTACTGCTAGTACTTTTAGTGTACCAGTTGACTGTTCACCTGCAATCATACCCGCTGCTAATACAACACAGAAAATAAGTATAATAAAATTGCAAATTTCCAACCCAAAGTACACTAAATCAAAGGCGCCAACTTCTTGTGCGGAGGAAGTGGTAGATGAAAATACAGAGGAAAATTGATTCTCGGTAAGATTGTTTGCGATTAAGTAATTATTTTTAGTAATGCGTTCTTGTATTTGATATAAGTGAATATCCTTATAACCTATATAAATTTGCGCTTGCGAATCGTTAAGTCCTTGTACAGGTTCAAAAATTATTGTATCACTCACCAAGTTGGAATATTGCGAAGCGGTGTAGTAAAATTTTAAAATTTCATCTTTTAGTGTGCCTGTGGTTACATTCTCATCTGCATTATATTCAGTAATATTTTCAAGAGTTTCAGTCATAAATGCTGTCGCTATTTCATACTTTTCAGTTAAGTTTTTAATAGTATCATCTGCTAAAGTAATGTTTGTGATATCACTACTAGTGGTATAATAAAGTTTGTCAAAGTATGAAACACCCTCTATATCTGCAAAACCATTTGCCTTGCTAATGTTATTATAAATGTCACGATGAGTTTCGACAAGGTTAAAATCAGCACCTTCTGCTTTCAAATAAAATGAAGCATCAGAAATAATTGTAATATAGTTTTCAAATGACTCATTCGGCATTAAAACGGTGGGAACAGTCGAATCAATCGCACTTGAAAGAGTTGTGCGGATACTATTTAAGTTTTCTAACATTTGTGAGCGAATATTGTTTAACTCACCAATATTTGCAGAATGGTCGGGGCTTTCTGCATACTGAATACACGAACCATAGTAACTGAGTAATCCCTTTAATCCAGTTTCGGAATCGCTGATTAAGTCTTTTAGTTGTGCGGTTACTGTGGTTTCAGGTGATGTGTTGACATTTTCATAATAAGTTAATTTAGAAAAGGCATCCTCAACCATATTTTCAGCGACATTTTTATTCATCGTTGGTGTTGAATAGAAGTTGAGCATTACTTCGGTTTTGTCACTTCCATCGATGTGGAGCATTTTATCTCCACGATTGTTTATATTTAATAATAGGGCAGAACAGAATAAAGCAATTACGATAACACCCGTGATAATGTACAAAATTGGGCGCATCAAAATTTTATTCAATTCTCCACGCAATAATCTACTCATTTTTGACATAGATTTTACTCCTAAGAAATTTTTCCATAACGGCGTTCTTTTAGTATTTCGAGGTAAATATCCTCAAGGCTCTTTGTAACAATAGTTGTCCCATAGATTGTTAAATTGCGCCTTATTAAGTCGGCTATAATGTCATCAATTTTTTCAGGAATGTAGGGAATAAGTACCGAGTTTCCTGCCAATTCTACCTCGAGTCCGTATTTTAGCGAAATAATTTTACCTGCATAGTTTGGATAATCAACCCTAATCCTAAAGCGTTTTTGTGCGCCACTGTTATTGCGAAAGTCATCCATAGTGCGCATTTCCAAAATACTTCCGCGGTCGAAAACCGCTACAGTGTCACACAATTGCTCCATTTCTGACAAAACATGACTGCTCATAAAAATTCCCATATTATTTTTAGCAGATAAAATCTTTAAGGTCCTACGAAGTTCTATCACGCCGTTTACATCGAGACCATTTGTCGGTTCATCTAAAATCAAAAGGCGCGGGTTATTAAGCAGTGCTTGGGCGAGTCCTAAACGCTGCCTCATACCATATGAGTAGGTGCGTACACGGTCATTGATTCGATTTTCAAGTCCCACAGTCCTAATTATGTTATCAATTGCATCTTTACTAACACCTTTTATCAAGCTCGCAAAATAATTTAGATTCTGTTTACCTGTCATATACGAATATAGTTGACAGTTTTCCATTACGACCCCTATATGAGCAACAGCATTCTCGAAATTTTTCTGCACTGAGTCGCTACATATAAATACTTCACCCTCAGTAGGTTGAGTAAGACCACTAATTATGCGAATAAGGGTAGATTTACCTGCACCATTTGGACCAATAAAGCCAAAAATTTCACCAGCATAGACCTCGAAATTGAGATTTTTCAAAACTTTACGCTCGCCATATGATTTACTCAAGCCCACAATATTCAAAACTTTTTCGCTCAATTGAATAAAATCCTCCTAATTTTTTCTATACTCCTAGATTTCGCTAAAAATATTTTAGCATAACAAAATTTAAAAGTAAAGTATTATTGACTTTATTAAAGTTTTTTAATATAATACTATTATGACACATAACATTGAAAATAATAAAAATAATCAAGAAAAAACACAATCGAGTATGTTCACACATACTTCCGTACTTTTGATTTCTAGTATTCTAATATTGGGAGCCTTAGATATATGGTGCTACAGCAGTTTGATTAGCACTAGCAAGTGGTTGCTGTTAACTGCCTCCATTGCGACAGGATTGCTAATGGGGCTAGGTATCGTATTTTTGATTACCAAACGCATGGGGTGGTTGAAGGCGGTATTTGTCGTAATTGCTATTGCTGCAATCTTTACTTGGGGCTATTATTTGTTTGAGGTTTTGGATTTAATATCCTACCTTACTGACCAAGATAAATTGCAGGCAGCCCTTAGCGAAGTAGGGTGGTGGAAATATCTTATTTTCTGTCTGTTGCAATTCTTGCAAGTAACATTTATACCTCTTCCCGCAATGGCTACAACAATTGTGGGTACTATTCTATTTGGACCTTTTGTAGCGACTTTACTAAGTTTAGTGGGAATAATGTCTGGTTCAATATTTGCATTTTGGCTTGGCGATAAATTTGGTGAAAAAGTTGTTTCTTGGATAGTGGGTGAAAAGTCTATGAAAAAATACTCAAACCTACTATTCGACAAAGGTAAGTACATTTTCTTTTTAATGATGCTTTTCCCATTATTCCCTGATGATGTGCTATGTTTAGTCGCAGGTATGACCGCGATGACATATCGCTTCTTTTTAGTAACAATAGTATTGACTCGACCGATTGGTATTATTATGACTTGTTATCTCGGCTCAGGAGATATCATTCCATTTAGTGGGTGGGGACTAATAGTTTGGGCTGTGTTAATACTAATACTCATTATGCTTTTCTGGGTGGCTTACCGATACAAAGACCAAATAGAACAACTTATAAACAATATGGCGGCTTTTTTAAAGAAAAAATTTATGAGCAAGCAGGATAAATTATTTTTGCAATTAGGCATCAATAAAGATATACGATTGCTACCTGAAAAAACATTGACAAGCACTCTTTATGAAGAGGAAAATTTGAAAAAACGGCAAAAGAATACAACCAAATCCACCGCAAGGTATACTAAGAAAACGAAAAATAAAACGAAAAAGATGCGTAAATAACGCATCTTTTACTTATATTCTAAAGATTTTTGTAGAATACATAATTATTCCCACTATCCAAGATAACAATAAATCAGCAATTGCTAAGGCAGGTATGTACCATAAGGTAAAGAATTCAATTTCCAACGGCGCAGTCATCCCGAAACACAAGCACATCGCAATCACAAAAGTCGCTAAAACTGCCGCAAGTAAAACTCTATAGAGTAAATTCATACCCCAATTGATGTCCTTTATTCGAGTCTTTTTATCCAAGTCTTTAAAGGTTAGTAAAGCCATAACACCAAAATATGTAAAGCCTAAAACACCATACAAAATGTATAAAAACTCATGAGGTTTATAAATCATCTCAGCATCGCGCAATAAGAAGTACGAAATAATTAATTCAATCATAAAGATTACTGTCATTATACCTGCGCGGCATAGGTTAAATTTGTTCTTGTCAATAAAAGTTTTTTT
>CASEHF010000012.1 GCA_949287685.1 uncultured Christensenella sp.
CTATTATGAGCCGTCTGAAACTCTTGTTGGTTCTGAAGCAGGCAACAAATACGGAATTACGGGTGTTTTTTACTGCGCGGAAAAGCTTGTGCCGTCGGACAGGATTGAAATTAATGGTAATTTATTGGAAGTCCGTGAGGCTGAATTCTGGCAGCTCAGGGGATTAAGTTATTACAAAGGATACTTGGTGAAGACAGATGAAAACTTATGAATTTAAAACAAAGCTTTTCAGCTTTTTTAACGATAGAATGACAGAAAAATTCCCGGAACTTAAGGGGAAGATATTCAGGGAAAGATTGCGTTCGGACGTACCGTC
Organism: uncultured Christensenella sp.; assembly: GCA_949287685.1. Classification (GTDB taxonomy): domain Bacteria; phylum Bacillota; class Clostridia; order Christensenellales; family UBA1242; genus UBA7867. The sequence continues at coordinate 317 of CASEHF010000012.1, forward strand.
TTATCCGTTTATGGTATTAAAAACCGGTGACAGAGAAAGAATTAATAAACGTTTTGAAAGTTTTAACGCAAACGGAAAAACATTTATCAGGGCGCAGTACAGAATAGGGATTATTTTTTCGGTATATTCGCTTTATGAGAACCCTTGCTATGCGGAAGAAGAATCCGATGAGATTATAGATTATACGGAACAGCTGTTTCTTGATACGGATTTAACTCATGCATTACTTTTAGAAGAAGGTATTACGGTAAATGAGTTATTGTCGGGACCTGTAAGAGATTTAAGCTCTTTTGCGGAAACTAACCAGCAATTCAGAAAAGAAATTTGTATTGTTTTTGAGTTTGAGGATGTAAAAGAATATATTCCGCCGGAAGGTAAGGAACTTTATATGGATATTAATCACAGATAAGGAGCATAGAATGAATATAATTGATTATAAAATACAGGGGTTAAAATATATAATTCCGTATTTACGTCCGAATGAAGATGTAAAAGCGTTATTATCGTCAATAGGTTTAAGATTTACAAACCTTCAAGATGCTTGCCGGTATTTGTCCGCCAGTCTTAACATAAATGATGCACGCGGTGTTTGGCTGGATTATGCAGGTACAGAAGTAGGAGCATCAAGAGATGAAAAGGATTTTGGAGATTATTTTTGTGTAAACAGACATCATATAAATGTACAAAAACGATTTTACTATTTGTCTTCAGGGATAAACCCTGAAATTCCGTTAAGCCTTTCCGATGCGGAATTTATCCAGAAGATTTTTGCGTACATAGGGGCAAATTCAGCCTGCGGAACAGAAAATGATGTAATTGATATAGTGGGTATAATTACAAACGCACAGGAGGTTTCGCTAACAAAAACAGCAAGGTGTAATGTGAAAATAAAATTAAGCGGAAAATCATTGGTACTTACGCAGAATACTGTTACTTATATCCAACAAATATTCGGCGATGGTATAAATTTAGTAGAAATTGAGTCATAGAAAGGAGAAAACATATGAAATCGGAAGCTGCAATATATTTGCCGCCGGAAAAATTAGAAAATCCAAAACCGGATTACAACAGAGTAGCAAGTACAAAGAATACTCTAACGGGTTCGTTAGTCAACGCACATTTGAAAAACATAAATATAGATACGTACACAGTCAGTAAGAATTTAACGCTGCATGGAAAAACGGAATTTGCTCAGCGTTATGCGGTAGGCGCATTAACAAAGATTATAAACAAGCAGCCTGTAACAAATAAGACAATGCTTGACAGTTTGTTTAACACTTATGCGCCTTCGCTGAATGCATCTTTGGAACAAACGGGTTATAACAGCTTAATGCAGATGAAAGATGCTGTGGCTAACGGCACGGTTAACCCGTCAACGTTTCTGACCGGTTTTTCAAACGCTTTGAACGCAATACAGGAAGAAAAAGATTTCCTCTACAGACGTAAAAAATACGGGAAGGAAATCCCTATAGATCTTGTGACTAAGTGTGATTATACTTATGATTTACAAATAGCTAAACACCCGACGCCACTTGGAAAAGATGCTATAAATTATATAAAAGATTTTGGCACTGTTAACATTATTGTTTCTGCACATGTAAAAAATGAAACCGCCGAGATATGGCAGATGAGTGACTATTCAAATAAGCTCACAGATGCTATGCTGCAAAAACAATTTGTGGTTTTTAGAATAGGGAATACTGACATTTTGTTTAGATATAGTAGTAGATACTTATCGTTTTCCTTAATTTTGAATAATTCGGCATATTTTGTGGTGGCTGTCGAGACTACTTCGGTGCCGCGTATAGATTCTATATGCAGTGTGTCCGTATCAAAGGCGTACTTATTCGTAAACGGGTTTTCTCCCACCTTTTTTATAGTGCTAGTCGTGTTAATAGTGAACACCAGTCCAAAGCCAAACAGCACCGCAAAAAGTAGCATTATATCAAACAAACTATTATCGAAAATTGTTTGTAACACAATGTACGCTACAATTCCAATAGTGCCAATAATCAACATTACTAGACACACAATGTATTGCGTTTTTAAAATATCTTTTTGTACGGTAGCATCTATTGTTGTAGTACAGGTAACCATAGACTCTCCTTAAAAAATTTGCATTTCAGGTTCGGACTTTTGCTCTTTTGATAGGTATCGGCTTAGAATTTTTTCGCGCATAAAGTTAGTGTAGGCTATATTTGCCTCATTTACTAAATACGGGTAGTTTTTATTGATATCTAGGGAGGTGATAGGTCGGTTCACCAGTCTCGAAAGTTGGTCAATAAACTGCGAATACTCCACTAACATCGAGTCAATTTCCTTTAATTGGTGGTACGCCATATTTTCGCCATCCTCCAGCCACCATGGGTTGTTTTCGCTTGAGTATCTGTCCATCATTGAGACAATGCGCCCGAGATTTTCCTCAATGTAGCGATTGCACGCCTCCATATTTCCATTAAATAATTCGCGGACATGATTTTTGGTAAAATTTACAAAATAGTTAATGTTTTCGCTACTCAGCATAACCTTATACCTTCCTTAGTAAATTTCTAAAAGATTGTAACACCTAAAGTGTGGTTTGGCAAGCGATTTATATCACTTTTTATTTTTATCTTTGTGCAAGTCCTCATCAAAAATTTCTACCACCATTTTGTCAAAATTAACGCGCTCGACAAAGTCCTCGGGCTTAAAATGTGTGTTATTAAACTCGTTTAGGTGTCTAATGTGCTTGTTTAATACAATCGGGGTGGGTTCATCGAGTGTATTACATATAGTCTCTAAATAGTCGCGCAAAGCATTGTAATCAAACACAGTAGGCTTAAAAATATTATCTTTTAATATTTTTTCGCCTAAAATTATTTTTGTCCATAGTTGCATAATGTTCTCCTTATTTACAAAAAACAATGTTATCACAAAATTTGTAATTTTACAAATAAATTGCGCTACTTTAATTTAAAAAACTTTTGTGATTTTGTTTTGAGAAAATGAAAAAATGTAGTAAACTTAGTTATAATTTTTAAGGAGCAGATATGGAAAAGGTTTCTTTATTTAAGTGTAATGACTACGAGGAAAGTAATGTCGATAGTGCGGTAAAGGCAGCAATCGATATCTTAGGGGGAATAGAACAGTTTGTAAGTCCTGGACAAACGGTCGTGTTGAAGGCTAATATGGTGATGAAATGCGAGCCGGAGAAGTGCGCCACTACGCACCCGAGCGTGGTTGCCGCGGTCGGTAAACTCGCGCTTTCCGCTGGAGCGAGTAAGGTAATTATTGCAGATAGCGCGGGCGGACCCTTTACAGAGAGTTATATGGGGGCGATATATAAAACTAGCGGTTTTGCTGATATCGCAGAGAAGTACGGGTTTGAGTTGAATCAAAATTTCAATTCATACAAGGTTAATATGCCCACAGCGCGTGTAGGTAAACACTTTTTAATTTGTGATTGTCTGGAAAGCGCTGATGTAATTATAAATCTCAGCAAACTAAAGACTCACACTTTTACAGGCTATACAAACGCAGTAAAGAATATGTTTGGCGCAATTCCGGGATTGAGTAAAGTCGAAATGCATGGGCAATTCCGCACGCTCGATGTTTTTGGAGACTTTATATATGACATACTCGATTATTTTGGCAAAAAGATTGTCTTGAATGTAACCGATGCCGTGATGACTATGGAGGGGGCGGGCCCTACAAACGGCACTCCTAGAAAAGTCGGCGCAATACTCGCTAGTGCTAATCCAGTATGTCTCGATACTGTGGCGTTAAAATTGATGAATGTAGAGCCAATCACTATGCCTTTTATAGAAAAAGGTATCGAGCGCGGCTATTTAGATAAAGATTTAAATATTGAGGTAGTTGGGGACCGCGTGGAGGACTTTGTTGTTAAGGACTTTCAATGCATTACTCCAGATAACTTTAAGTCTTTTGCGCATCTGCCACGCTGGGCGCAAAGTACATTTAACAAAACTATGACAAAGCGCCCCACTATAAACAAGAAAAAGTGTCGCGGCTGTAAAAAGTGTTACGAGCATTGTCCAGTTAAAGCGATTTCTATGGTGGAGACTCGCGGCAGTAAGATAAAAAAGGCAGAAATCGACTATAATAAGTGCATTCGCTGTTATTGCTGTCAGGAACTTTGCCCCTTTGGCGTGGTTAAAGTGAAATCTGGCTTAATTTACAAATTAATGCACAGAAAAAGTAGTAAGAGAATAAAAAATAAAGGCGATTAAGGTGGATTTAGTTGACTTTTTAGTACTTTTATAGTATAATTATCGCCATATTTAACATTAAACATTAGGAGCAGAAAAATGGAAAAAGAAACAGTTGTTACGAAAGAGGGCTTAAAGCAACTTAAGGATAGATTAGAGTTTCTAATCAAGGTAAAGCGCCCAGAGTGCGTTGAGAAAATCGGTATTGCGCGCAGTTATGGTGATTTGAGTGAAAATGGTGAGTACCAGGCGGCGCGCGAGGAGCAGGCTAATATCGAGTCCGAAATCCTCGAAATTGAGGAAAAATTGCGCAATGTTCGCGTAATTGATGAAAAAGATATCGACACTAGCACTGTTAGTCTCGGCTGTACTGTTAAAATTCACGATATGAAGTTTGATGAGGATATGACCTACAAAATCGTAGGTAGTACTGAGTCTGACCCCTTGAACGGGCTGCTTAGTAACGAAAGCCCTGCAGGCAAGGCGCTAATTGGAGCAAAGAAAGGCGATATCGTTACTTATAAGTCTGTGAATATGGGCGAGATTCAACTAAAAGTTCTCGATATCAAGGCTTAATTTATCAAAGTGCTTTATTGCTTTCAAAAATTTATGTGATTAAATAGTTGTTAAAAATTGATTTTTAATCAAATATATTATAATTTTATAAAAATAAAAAGACATATTCGCAATGGGTAAACTCCCAAAGGATATGTCTTTTGTTAATTTTCATTTAACGACTGTTTTTTTATCAAGCAACTTACTACTTTAGCCTTAAATCACGGCTTTTAAATGGAATGGTTACGGTGATTCGCTGGTTAAACAGGCGAGATTTAATGCGATTACCATAGCGCTCATCAATTTGTTGAGGTGAGAGGTTGGTGCTGATAATTAACGCTTGATTGTTGCGTTGTCGCTCGTTTATTAGTGTAAATAGGTTAGTTAGAGCCGACTCGTGGTACAAGGGTTCGGTGCCGAGGTCATCGATTATAAGTAAATCGCTTTCAAACAGCGGAGAAAGAATAGTATCGCGTTCGGAATAGGGCGAGTTGAATGCCTTTATCATAGTTTTACTGATGTCATAGGCGGTCGTAAATACGACATAGTATAGTTTGTTGATTAACTCATTTGCAATACACTCGAGCAAAAAGGTCTTACCCGTGCCGACTTCGCCATAAAAAACTAGGTTAGGTTCCTTGTTATTGGGGAAGTTATCACAGTATTTGTGTGCAAAACGGTACGCTTTTGCGAGAAGCGGGCTTTCAGCCAAAATTTTTTCATCACATTTCGAAAAATCAAAATTTAGTTTGTTGTTCAGTCCTGATTGCTTAATTAGTGCTTTTTGCACTTTGATTTTTAGGCAGTCGCACATCGTGTTGCCTACATAACCCGTGTCATTGCACTTCTTACAACTGTACTTTGGCTCTAGTGCGCTGGCAGAAATGCCGAGTTTTTTTAATACATCGAGCCTCGCTTTTTTTAGACTAGCCAGTTTTTTGTTTAAGGTCGCGTGCTTTTTATCCTCGGGCGGCAGTTTAGCAATTTCGAGCATTAATTTACGATACGCATTGTCTGCCTCACAAAAGGCTGGTAATTCTCGTGCGCGCAATAGGCGAGTGTTTGCCTCTATTTCTGCGTTAGCCTTGCTGTTGTTTAACTTATTTAGTTCATTTTTAATAATTTGATGTTTATTCATAATTAAATATCCATAGTGTTAAATTTATCAAATACCGACTCATCATCCTCTTTTGTGTAGGTGCGTGAGTTGATTTTTGTCGAGCCTTTAGTTTTGGTGATTTTATAGTTGTCGCTTGTCAATTTTGCCTGTTCGAGAGTAAAGATATTTTGCGAATGCCAGTCTGCTAGAATTGTGTTGACATATGATAGGTTTCCTCCGCGTGCTTTAGTCAGGGTGATTGCATAGTCAATAATATCGGTATTAAACGCCCACAAAACAGTCCAGCGATTCCAAAATTCCATATCAAAACTAGTTACATTGCGCACAATACCCAAGGTCTTTAGCATTTTTTCGATATCCGCTTTTACGCTTTGTTGGTTGTCGGTATATTGTTCGTACGACTTTGCCGACACAATACCGCGGTTAAATAGGGCAGAAATTTCATCGTTTAAGGCACTTAGGGTGCGTTTTCCTTTTAGGTAGCAGTCTTGCGCAATACGAAGCAAGGTAGCACTATCATACCCGAGACTCAGCCAAGGGTTGATATAGGTCTCAATTTGATTGGATACATCCTCATAGTATAGCCCAAGTGTGCGGTTTATATCGCGGGCTAGGGTGTAAATCTTGTCGAGATTTTTCTCATAATCCTCAATCTCTTTTGCGGAAAACAATCTTAACTCCGCATACTTCTGCAACTTTTTATCAAGTTTTTCAAAGTTTGCTTTGCCGCTCTTTTTGAGCGCTTTTGCTACCGAAATAATGCAGTCATCTAGGAAGCCCAACTCTTGCCATTTTAGGTAAAATTGGTGTTCATCGAGGCTCGTTTTTTTGCTCGAGCCTAGCGCTTTTAAGATACTAGTTACTGCGGCGCTAGATTTGCTATACTCCTCGAGGCGCCTTTCCACTTGCTCAAGGGTCACGCAGCCCGCCATAGCCCAGTCTCTAGCAACAGTTAAAATATACCGATATCCCACATTATTTCCTTTGTTTTGCGCGCAGTATCGCATAATCATTAATAGTGCTTCGCTACTAATCTTTCTGCCATCGGGGAGAGTATAGCCCTCTAAGAGCGTGTAGTATTCCTCATATTCGTTGGGCGTAATCATTCGCCCGCTAAGTATATTCTGCGCCTCAATGTTGAAATTAGTGTACTTGTCCTTGCTATACTTTCGGTTACTACTGCCGATATTGCGAATAGGCAAGTACTGCACTTCGAAGGGGTCGTTGTTTACAATTCGCACGATTCCTTGCTCTTGCCAGTACTCAAAACTTTCAATAATCTCCTCTTGCGAGTAGCCCATATTTTCGGCAAAGCGCTCAAGTGACATACTATCATTTTGCGAGCAGATATATAGCCCGTATAGGTAGATGGTTGCGTGCTTCGGCGGCGTGTTGGGTATGTATCTTGAAAAGAAAAGATTGTCAATTACCGTGTACGATTTCGCCACATATTCAGTTGAAAATTTACAAAATGCCATATAAAAACCTCTTTACACTATTGTAGCAAAGTTTTCAAAAAAAGGCAAGTATGCGCTGTTATAATATAATCTTTTTTAAATACGAGATGGATATAGCATTTTATCTATTATTAATAAAATAGTTATATTTGTAGGCTAGTGTATCATACATTATCCAAAAAGGAGTGCTTATGATTAAAAAAATTGGTTCTGTAGTACTTAGTCTATGTTTAGTAGTTTTTTTATTTGCAGGTTGTGGCGAGGTAAACGCCCTAGAAAAAGCCAGCAAGTTAGCCTCAAATTATAATATTACGGCAACACTTGATTATGAGAATAAAACCCTAGATGCCACCGAGACAGTGCGCTATATTAACACCAGTAAAAACGAACTTACCGAACTTAAATTTCACTTATATCCAAATGCTTTTCGGGAGGAAGCCACTACTTTTCGAGCAGTTAGTGAAACCCAAAGTTCGCGCGCATACCCGAATGGCTTTTCGGAGGGGAATATTGAGGTAGATAAGGTCACAATTCAAAACAAAGACATCGATTTTGCCATAACTGGCGAGGATGAGAATATTCTAGCAATTCCGTTAGAATCTACCTTACGCCAAAATAGTTTTGTTGATGTCGAGATAAAATTTAGCCTCGTGATTCCTAACTGCAATCACCGCTTTGGCTATGGCGCAAATACTCTAAATCTCGGTAACTGGTACCCAATTGCGTGCGTTTTTGAGGATGGTGAGTTTGTGACTGATGGCTATTCGCCAAATGGCGACCCATTTTATAGCGAAGTCGCAAATTATACAGTCAGCATAACTTACCCAAATACACTAAAGGCCGCTACTACTGGCACGGTTTTAGAGAGCGTTAGCGACTCAAATAGTACAACAACCACCGCTACCGCGCGTGCTGTACGCGACTTTGCGATAGTCTTGAGTGATAAATTCGAAGTGCTATCGACAAGTGTTGGGGAAACGACAATTAATTATTACTACTACGATGATAAAAATGCCGCCGCTCATTTAGAGACCGCTAGGCTCGCACTTTCTACATTCAATGAGATGTTTGGCGATTATCCATATACAGTTTTAAATGTCGTAAAGGCAAACTTTTTGCAGGGCGGAATGGAGTACCCAAACATTGTTTATATCAGCGATGCGGTCGACCTTGATAGCGAGTATAATAATGTCATAATTCACGAAATTGCGCATCAGTGGTGGTACGGCGTGGTAGGGAATAACGAGTGCGAATACGCGTGGATTGATGAAGGTTTGGCGGACTATTCCACAGCGCTTTTCTACGATAAAAATCCAAGTTACGGCCGCACTAGTAGCGAAGTGTTTAACTCAGCGCTCAGTTCCTACCTTTTGTTTTGTGATGTTTACCGCGATGTCTATGATGATTTCGATACCAGTATGAATAGAAATATTCACAAGTTCAATACCGAGACCGAATATGTGTACCTAACTTATGTAAAAGGGGTGCTGATGTTTGATAGTATTAGCGAAATGATAGGTGAGAACAAAATGCAAGCAGCCCTGCGTGACTTCTATAAAAACAATATGTTTGGTACAGTCACACCCGCCGATTTAATCGAATCTTTTGAGTCTGTAACACATAAAAAACTCGCTGGCTACATTATGTCGTGGCTCGATGGCAGCGTTGTGTTTGAGGAACTCCGCGGTTAATAGAAAATATGACACTAGAAAAATTTAGCAATACGCCAGAAATATCTATTCCGCTTAAAAATCTCGGGATATAACTTTGAATAATAAGAGGCAGAGGGGCTGGCGCAAAACCACTTAGACCTTGCGTAGCATTTAATTTTAGTCATCCTGAGCGCTCCCCGCGTTAGCCCTTTGTAATTCAGCGTAGAGTGAAAGGTGCCATTAGGAATACTTGGCAATACGCTGCCCGAAGGATCTATTCCTTCTTTATTACTTTTATCGAGCCGCGCACTCTCCGCACCGAAAGACCTATTCCACTTAATTACGCAATTAACTATATTTCTATCAAAAAGCGCCAGCATTTGCCTAGCGCTTTTTTAAATCTTAATCGTTAATCGCCATATTGACTTTACTTGGTTTCTGTGATATAATTTAATAAGAAACAAAAAGGAGATTTTTATGGAAAACGAAAATAGTAAAAACTTGAGAGCAATGCAATTTGATATTGAATATACTGCTCGCAAAAGACATGTTACTAGAACGACTGGCTCATTGTCATTAAGCCTAGATAGATTAAAGACAAAGCGCGTGCCAGAGTATATGGACTATGTTTTTGATGAACTGCTTAAGAATGCCGATGCTTTGTACGAAATGGCGAGAGAGAATTTGGATGTTATTGAGGAGGCCATTAGATTTAAATTCGGTAGTCTCGACAACGATTTTGTGGAGGCATCTAAGCGTGGTGCCGAGATGAAAACAGTTGTGTATAATCAATCGAATCAGCGTTTTAACGAGATTTTAAATTACGCTCTAAATGGGTATAGTTTTAAGTTCGGAAAAGAGTTAGAGTCGAAGCAACCTATCTGGACCATTCAGCAAATGGAGGATATTTTTGCATATTTGCGCGAAAGGCAAAAAGTGCAAAACGATGAAATGGGTGAGAGATGCATCTATGCTCAGTGCTTGTCGCAGGTCGTGAAAAAGAAATGTAGAGAGTATATCAATTTTGATGACACGGAATTTTGGCGCCTATATGCTCAGTGTATTTTTGATAAAAATATATTATCGAGTGAGCGTGCAAAACTCTATGCGTTACAGAAAAAATACAAAGATGATTTGGAGTATGAAGCTATGCTCGATGAGAAAAATCCAGGCAGGCATTGTTATGGTGGCTGGGATTAAGTAAAAGTGGAATTTTTATAAATTTCAGCCCTTTAACTCTTGACAAATAGTGAAAATTTTATTATAATAATTCAATCTATTGAAAATATTGGTGAATTAGCCCCTCGCTGATGCTTGGTAGATAAATATATGACTTTTTCGGAGGAAAACTCATTATGAAGACTTATATGCCAACACAGTCGCGTGAAAACGCTAAGTGGTGGATTGTAGATGCTACAAATGTGCCTCTAGGCAGACTTGCTAGCCAAGTGGCTGCAATTTTGCGTGGTAAGAACAAGCCTACCTACACACCACACGCTGATATGGGCGACTATGTAATCGTGATTAACTGTGACAAAGTTGCTCTCACAGGTAACAAAATTAACCAAAAAATGTACCGCTACCACACACTTTACCCAGGTGGCGATCGCGAAATCGCGTACAAAGATTTAATGCAGGACCGCAGCGACTTTGTCGTTATGCGTGCTGTAAAGGGTATGATGCCTAAGAATGCTTTGGGTAAACAAATGCTCAAGAAACTTCGCACCTACAAGGGTGAGGACCACGAGCATCAAGCGCAGAACCCGCAACCTTATGCTATCAAAGGAGGTAGATAATTATGGCAGCAAAAGCAATTCCTAACCCATACACTCACGCTACAGGGCGTCGTAAATCATCTATCGCCCGCGTGCGCATAATTGCAGGAAAGGGTAAGATCACAATTAACAAGAAGGATATCGAGGAATATTTCGGCCTCGCTACGCTAAAGCAAATCGTTCGCCAACCATTGGTATTGACAAACACTACTGACAAATATGATGTGTATGTTACCGTGAATGGCGGTGGCTTGGGCGGACAGGCTGGTGCAATTCGCCACGGTATCGCTCGTGCATTGGAGAAGGCAAACTCAGACCTTCGCCCCGTACTTAAAACTGCAGGGTTACTGTCTCGTGACCCTCGTATGAAAGAGCGTAAGAAATACGGTCTCCACAAGGCACGCCGTGCTGTACAGTTTAGTAAGCGTTAATATGTTAAATACTCAGCCATTTATTGGCTCAAAGACCACACCTTATTAGGTGCGGTCTTTTGTTATTTGTGCGCTGTAATTTCGAGGGGAAAATAAAAAAATTTTAAGTACTATGCAGTACTATGCATAGTACTATGCAATATAAAAAACATTGCATAGTACCTATAAAATACCTTAAAACCGCATAAAAAGCGTAAATTACAGTATTTTTTATCTAATTTAAGCCGCGAATGTGTTTGCTGTATTTCAAAACTATCTATTTTGACAAAATGTATTTAAATGTACAAATTTGTTGCTAAAAATCGAAATTTGTGGTAAACTAAATTCAATAAAACTTTTGGAGCGCGGGTGTGACAGAATTATTTATTTGTCTGGGCTGTGTCTTAGTAATGCTCGGATTTGTGTTTGCATCATATAAGTTGGAAAACAAAATAATGAGACTGGTATTAAAGATTGCGAGCCTTATTTTATTCGCATTCTATTTTTATTTTGTGTTTCAACCAGACTTTATAGAGTCGGTTACTATTGGCGTAAACGATATTTTCTCTAATGCCGAACTTGCGTGGATAAATATTCTGCGCTGGTTAAATAATGTCTGTGTGCTGGTTGCTATTCTTGCTCCGTGGTTTAGGGTAAAGACTTTTGATAATATTCTCGCGTTTGTCGCTCCTGTTATATTCTTGCTCGATGTAATTTTTTACGGGCTACATTGTGAGGCGCTCCTAGGTGCAAACTTTAGCCTAACCGACACAAACGCCATTTTGTTTGCAATCGAGATTGCGCTTATGGGTGCGTTTGCTGGCTACTATTTGTTTAAGAAAATCAAGGACCGCGACTTTGAAAATATCGGTAGACAACTAGGCATACTCGCGGGGGTTCTGTCGCTGTTATTACTTTCGGTATTCCCGCAAAACTTCTTGTTTAACTTTTTAGGTGAAGTGGGTGAAGGTGTAGAGGACTTTACTCTGACACACCGAATTTATATCTATATTGCGGTGCTTGCGCCTGTTTTAATCACCTTTTTGTTCCGCAAGGCAGATGAGAGTGTCCGTAGAGCGGTCTTAGTGTGGATTGCTATGGCTGGCTTTAACCAGTATTTCTTTACATTCACCTTTAATTTTACCGCGAGCGGATTGCCATTCCACTTGTGTAACACGGCAATTATACTAATAATGATTGCGTACATATTTAAGTGCAAGCCCGTATTCTACTTTACATACTTTGTAAATGTTATCGGCGCAATGTTTGCAATTCTGCTGCCTAATACTTCGACTCCGCTGACCTCGATTTCATCATTGCATTTTTGGTTCAACCACTGGTATGCATTTTTCGCTCCGATTTTGGGTATTACGCTAAAAATATTCCCGCGCCCGAATTTCAAGATGATGCGCGGCGCAATCTACATTTTTACAATTTACCTAGTCGCAATGGCTGTGTTGAACGGAGTATTAAACGGACTCGGGCACTCGGTCGACTACTTCTTCCTGTATGAAAACTTCATCGTAGGGAAGTTTGAGTTCCTCCGCCCGATAAAAGAAGGGTTTGTATGGGCGTTCGCTGTAGGAGATGGTGGCACCGCGCAAATATTCTGGTTGTATGATATAATCGTTTGGGTAGCGTATGTCTTTATGATGTTCCTAACTTGGCTCGTTTACTCGTATTGTTACAAAATCAGCGACCACTACGCAGAACTGCGCGCATTATATAAAGTTGACTTGCTCGGTATCCGCGAGTTAAAGCGCAAAATGAAGGGTAGACCAATTACCGAACCCATTGATTTAAAAGGAGTAGATATGATTCAATTTGAGCATTTTAGCAAGCGTTATGGCAACGCGAAAAACTTTTCCGTACACGACTTTAATCTTACCGTGAACGATGGCGAAGTTTTTGGTTTCCTAGGACACAACGGTTCGGGCAAGAGTACGACTATAAAATCTCTCGTAGGTATTCAGTCGATTACCGAAGGGCGAATACTGGTGTGTGGCTACGATATAGAAAAGCAGCCGCTCGAGGCAAAGCGCTTGATTGGGTATGTGTCCGATAACCACGCGGTTTACGAACATTTAACAGGGCGTGAGTACATCAATTATGTTGCCGATTTATACGATGTCAGCGCTGAGGATAGACTAGCGCGTATGGATAAGTATGTCGAGATGTTTAATCTAAAAGATGCAATCGACCGCGAAATTAAGGGCTATTCACACGGTATGAAGCAAAAGGTTATGGTCATATCCTCACTGATTCACGACCCTAAAGTGTGGGTGCTGGATGAGCCATTAACGGGACTCGACCCAACCAGTGCATACCAGATAAAACAGTGTATGATTGAGCACGCAAAGCGCGGAAATATCGTGTTTTTCTCTAGCCATGTTATTGAAGTTGTCGAGAAAGTGTGCGACAGAATTGCGATAATTAAAAAGGGTGAGTTGCAGGACGTATATAGTCTAAAAGATTTAAAGAAAGATGGTGTCTCGCTCGAGGAATTGTATCTAGGGAATATGGCGATTGTGGAGGAGTGCTCAACTAATAGCGGTAGTGAGAGCGATACGAGCATCGAAATTGGTGGCGCCGAATTGTTGGAGAAAGATGTAGTAGCGGCTGAGAAAAAAGAGTCAATAGTTTCCAAAGCAAACCCACAAAGCGATGCGGAGGATTCGGAATCTGCTGCCGCAAAAATAGAAAAAACACAGGATGCAGGAGAGTTTGCTAAAATTACCGATGTGTCCAAGGCGACTTCCGCTGATGAGGCAAAACCAAGCGATGCCGAGAAAAAAGAGCAGAAGTCATCGCTTTTTAAGAAAATTAAGAGTTTAAACTTAAAAAAGCCCAAGAGTACCGAACGAAAGATAAAAATACCGCCTAAAAAAACCAAATCACAAGATAAAGGGGAGTAGTAATGCAAGCCTATACGAGAATGCGTGCGCTAGTAGCAATGCAGTTGACAAATCGTAAAAAGTTTAAGAAAATGAAAAGTAAACTAAATGTACTTGTTTACTTCCTTTTGCGTATTCTGTTAATCGCTGTTGTGACTCTCGTAGTTGGCGCAATAATGTACCTGTGTAATAATTTCTTTAGTATCGAAATTAATCAAAATATATTGCTATTTTTCATAGCCTTTATGCAAATTATTTCGATACTCGGGTATACTCATAGCCTTGCGGATAATTTGTATTTGAGCAAAGATAATGCGATTTTGCTGCAATTCCCCGCACGGCATAGTGAAATTTTTATCAGTAAAATGATAGTTAACTACATAGTTGAGTTTTCACGCAATCTAACTTTTATTCTACCAGTGCTACTTGCCTTTGGAATAATGGGGAAAACCCCGATTGATATTGGATACTGGTTTGTAATTCCACTTTTATTAATTATTTTGCCATTAATTCCACTGTTTTTAGGCGCAATTCTCAGTATTCCGTATATGTATATCCGTAGATTGCTAAAATCAATACCCTTGCTACAAACTTTTGTAGGGCTAGGGCTGCTGGGTGTGCTTGTTTATTTGGGTATCAAGATTTTAGAGCTTATCCCAGTACCTCTTAGATTGCTCGCGCTTTATACCGACTTTATTTCGTGGTTAAATGGCTTTATCGCATCAGTCGACAGTTACTTGTATGGTTTTCAAAACATAGTAAACTGCTTGTTCCCAACACGCACGGTACTTGATTTTGTCATAACTATAGGTATAGGCGCCGTGATTGTGCTGCTTGCATATGTTTTGGCAATGCCGCTGTTCTTTAGAATCATTAGTCACTTTAGCGAGCGTTCGGTTGAAAAGCGCCACGATAAAGTCAAGCCCGCAAAGCAGCATACAGTGTTTGGTTCATACTTTTATAAGGAATTAATCACAATCGTGCGCACCCCTGGGAAATTATTCGGTTATCTTTCTGGTATTATATCATTCCCGTTTTTATTGTGCGCAATCAACTACATCTTTACGGCAATAAATACAAGTAACATAGGGCAGTCGCTGGTCATTGGCTTCAATATTATGATAGGGCTAGTGCTAGCCACCGCAAACAACTCAAATATCGCTACAGCGATTAGTAACGAGGGGGCGGAGTTTGCAGTACTCAAGACCGCGCCGAGTAAAACCCATAAAATTGTTTGGTCAAAAATCTGCGTACATATGATTTTTAGTACAATTTCAGTAATTATAGGCTTTGCTTGTTTGGGCGTGGTGACTGATTTGCCTGTTGCCGAAGTGTTTTTAATGCTACTCGTATTCTTATTAATTAATACAGGGCATATTTTCTGGAGTATACAGTTTGATTTGCTTAATCCGAGGCTGAATGATGTTGCATTAAAGGGGAGCGCGTATAACAATCCAAATGTCGGGAAAAGTATTTTAGCAGGGCTTTTAACGGCGACTGGCTTCTGCGCATTTGCGATATTCTTTATGTTGGATAATTACCTTGGCGGCTGGGCGAAACTTATTATCGCTGCCGCAGTGTTCTTTGTGTTGAGACTGTTGTTACTAATGGCAAATCTGAAAGTATACTTCAAGCGAATCGAATTTTAGGAGAGAAAAATGACTAAAAAAGTAATAGTCGCCATTGAATTTGTCGTGTGTGTCTTAGCGATTGTCATAATCTCGGTATTCGGTCTAAATCCCGAAACTTGGCGAGATTTTGTGCCAGTCAATAGCCTGACAATCACTAATCAATCAAACGAAGCGGCAGGGATTACCGTGACTAAAGAAACGGTAAATGGCCGCGAAGTCGTGTACGCAAAAATACCGCGAGGTACGCGTACATATAAAATAAACTGGGTAATTGGCCCCGAAAATGCTACAATACCCGAAATTTCCTTTACATCTGCAGAAATTAATGCTAATATAATTTCTATAGATGATACAGGACTTGTATCATTCTTGACTACAGGTACTCAAGGGGCGACCATTGTGCTGTCTACCACCGATGGCACAAATAGGCGCGCGACAATTATCATTACCTTTGATATCGGTAGTGAAGGCGGGGACATACCATTACCATAAAAATTTTTGGGAGAAAAAGAAATGAACAAATCGACTAGCATAGTTAAGACCACTACAATAGTGGCACTAGCATTAATTTTGCTACTATGCGCATTTATGCTCGCTGCTTGTGGCAAGCAAATTAAAGAACTCCAAGTCGACCTTACTAATGTAGAGACTACTTACATAGTTGGTAGTACGGATGCCTTGGATTTAACCAACTTAAAATTGAATGTAATCTACGATGATGATTCTACTGAAGTCGTAGATACAACTTCGAGTGACTTAAAAATTGACACTAGCACCGTTAACCTAAACACTATTGGTACTTACTCCGTAAAATTACAGTATAAAGGGGTAGATGCTTCCTTTAATATTAATGTAATTTCGGGGATGTTATTGGTAGACCGTAGCGCTATTCCTTTGAGCGTTGCGTACGGTTCGGTGCCTGACTGGAGTAGTATAGTTGTAAAGTTTTACAACGAGACTACTGGAGAGTACGATGTTGTTTCTGAGGGCGACTACATTCTAAACACATCAAACTACGACAGTCAAGAATTAGGTGCGCACTCAATTTCAGTTACATACTCAGGGTACACCTATTCGTTTAGTGTGACCGTGATTGAGCCTAGCGAGGATGCGCCTCTAATGGCGCTAGATGGCGACACTTATGTGATTTTTAATAGCCTTACTTACAACCTTACTGGTGGAGCAGACCACAAATTGTTCTTGAGCGACAATAGCACAGAGGCGACAGAGGGCTTTACCTTAACGCCTACAAGTACTGGTGCTACTCTAAACATTTCTAAGAACGGTGACTATGTGTTACACTACACAAATAATGGTGTAGAGCGTGAGTTGAAGTTTAGGTCAATCGACTACCTCAGCACCTTTAACACAGGTGCAGATTGGCAGTTGTATAGAGCATCTGTCGAGGCACTCGGTACCGATACTGCCACATTTATGAACCCGGAGGAGCAGCCGTATTTAGTCGGCACTGCTAATCCTTTCCACTTTGATTTCAGTATGACTAGTGCTGGAGGGAATGGGTCTAATGTAGTTGCTGATGAAAATCTGCTTTACTACACTTTCTACACACAATCTGGTGATACTTGGACAGAGATTACTGACACTTCTAGTTTGTTTACACTCGATGGGGAGGACTTTACCTTCCTAAACGGCGCTAACAACGTAAATTTAGGCAAGGTTTATAAAGCAGTTGTGGCACCGAGATATCAAAATGACCGTACTCCTGTTGAGTTTGTATTTACTCTAAATGATGGCGTAAATGTGTTTACAAATGAGGATTTAAAGGAAAATTTTGCGAACCTCAATGTTGAGACTATCAATATCCACCGCAACATTGTAGTTAGTCTCGATGAGGAGCAGTTTAACTCCGATGACTCACTTGTAAATATTAGTATGACAAATGACAGGGTACTAGATCCTGTCGAGGCTGCGAGTGAACAAAACTTGCTCTCGACTACTCGTGATGAGTGGCTCGACCGCGACCTTTGGATAATTTACAACACTGATGGCACTTTACTGCACAACTACACAGGTGTTCCTTATGTTAGATTTTCAGCACACACAACGGATGACAACCTCGTTATTAACGGTAACTATATGAATATCGATGGTACCGATTTGCCTTTGATTGACCCAGCAGCAATTGAGGCATTAGGGGCAGAGCGCCGCGGGCAGAGTACATACCTAAATAGTGTGTCAAACCCAGCGCCAGGCGATATGTATACTGTAAACTCGCAGGTTAACATTTTCTCTATTGGGGTGTTGTCCTCAAACTACGAGCAAAATATTGCTAATGCTGAACAGGCAGTTAGAGATTATTCTGGAGAGGGGTTAGCCGAGGGCGCAAGCGCTGAGGCATTTAATCAACTAGAGAGAAACGAGACTACATTTAATAACCTTTCAATCACTTCAAATGGTCAAGTACCAGGCGGTGATTTAAATAGTGAGGAAAATGCAGAATTAGTAAAGCAAAAGTCTGGTAGTCACAGTGCAATCAAAGTACAGAGCGACTTGGTGGCAAATAACCTCGTGATTCGCTACGCTTGTATTGGACTATACGCTTCAGAATTGGGCGCTGATATGGATGTAGATTACACTTATATTAGTGACACTTGGGCAAACGGTATTTACTACTATGAGGGCGGGGTTCTCGATATGAGTAACACCTATGTAGGTGCTTCTGGTGGTACTGCTGTTTGGCTCGAGGATCAGCACTATATGAATGGTGGGCTCTTCGACCCATATCCAATTTATGACAGCACGGTCGTAATTGACAACTATGTTTCGGGTTCGGAGCCTTGGTTTGTGGCGCAAAATGTGAGCGCTATCGTATCCTCAAAGTTGACTGAGATTCAAGCTGTTATCAAGTCTTTATCCAACAATGAAAAGGACTTTATTACCAAAAAACAGGGCGTGACAGGAGAAGAGTTTAATGTATTCAACTTTGCGCTAGTAATTGTAAATAAATACTCAATTCCTCAAGAAGTGACAACTTCTAATAACGATTACCCTAAGTATGCTACTCGTTACTCGTATAATGATAGTGTGGTAAATCGCCCATATAATATTGCGGACAGCGGTGACCCACGCATTCAAGGTGGTTCGTTTGCTGGCGTGTTAGATGACTACATCACGACTGAAGCATTTTTATCCGAGGCTACTACTCAAGGACAAATAGCGGGTGGCGCGTTAAATGCTGCTATTAAACAAATGTCAAGCACTACTCCTACTGATGAGGAGCAACTCGCAGCCAGTCTAATTAATCAACCAGGCTACGAGGTCGCAAAGGCAGTTTATGATGCAGTACTTGCAAAAGCAATGAGTACTCCTACTGAAGACCTTAGCGAAATGGCACAAGTAGCATTCAAGTATATTAATGTTGACATAAATCTTGCTAGCCCAGATATCGAGGCAATTACCGCTGCTATAACTAATGCTACGGGTTACACTCAAATCTATCAATCATTTGTAGACCCAGACAACCACTACATTGAGATTAACACTAATGTACCTACACAAGGGCAACTTATGATTGTCACAGAGTTCTTTGATGCAGAGCCTGCTACTGCACAAGCCTAAAAATAAAAGGATATACTTTAATAGTATATCTTTTTTATTTATAAAAAAAGAGAGCAGCGCTCTCTAAAAAAGTAGTCGTACTAAGTAGTTTAACAGGGTATTCGCTGGCACTATGCTTTCAACAACGCCAATGCAGTAACTAATCGGCATAGGCCCTAACATTCTGCTATCGAAACTATTACTTCTATTATCTCCTAGGAATAAGAAGCACTCCTCAGGTATAGTAATCGAGCCATCTGCATTTTGAGGTAGGGTAGTGCGCCCCCAAGCATCTTTCCAGTCATCCCAAGTCGATTGTGTATTAAATACCTCATATAGTCCATTCCAAATTTTAGTATTGATATAGTCCTCTACGATGAGATTGTCGTTGACATAAATCTCAGCAATGCCGTTGTTACTTACCATTTTCACCCTGTCCCCAGGCAATGCAATTACTCGCTTGATAATGGTTTTTGTGTTTATCTCGGGATTTTTAGATTCGGACATATCAATAATTACTATGTCGCCGTAGTTTAGGGTAATGTCACGGTTTACAATTGCGATATCGCCAGTGTAATCTTGATTGTTATTAATCCCAGGGAGCATCGAGGAGCCATCAATTATTTTCACATAGTGAAAACTTAGCCACCACACGCCCATTGCCAGGATAATCATTATCGCAATTGCGGTTAGCGTGTTCGCAAAATCTAGATACCGCTTGTATTTGGGAAAGCAGACCTGCCCCCTTGTTGCCTCCAATTTTTTATTATAAAACAATTAAAAAACTACCTTTTATTAGTTTCTGTCATACTCAGCAGCGTAGTTTATGAGACTGTCATCAATAACTTTGAGCGCAGCCTCAATGCCCTCTACACTCTTAATCTCGGTTACTTTGTTCTCTAATTCCTTGTATCTCTTAAAGAAGTGTACCATTTCATCAAAAACATGCTTTGGTAGGTCATCCATATTGCGGACATTCTTAAAGAACGGGTCGGCTTTTGCCACAGCGATAATCTTTTCATCTTGCTCGCCATCATCGACCATAACAATCATACCAATAGGTCTAGCCTCGACCAATACGCCTGAAATAAGTGGCTCGCTAGTGATGACTAGCACATCTAGCGGGTCACCATCACCGCCAAGGGTGCGGGGGATGAAACCGTAGTTTGCGGGGTAGACCATACTCGTGTTTAACATACGGTCAAAGGCAATGAGTCCAGTCTCCTTGTCCAACTCATATTTTACCTTGCTGCCTTTACCAATCTCGATAAAAGCGGTAAAGTCATCGTGCTTTACTCTATTTTTTTCAATGTCATGCCAAATGTTCATAATTTTATCTCCTTTGTTTGTGCATATTTAGTATTATAGCACTTGCATAGGTTTTAGGCAAGCAAATTTTATTTATCCGCTCATTTTTATGCGCAAAAAAGGTAAGTTATTGACAAATCCTCGATTTTTCGGTATAATATGTATAGAGAATGTTGAAATAAAAGGGGAGAAAAATGGAGGTTTACTATAGACCGTATAGGCGCGATATTCGCGAAGTTTTGGCAATCGGCGAAAATGCTAGACTGTTTAGTCAAAATATACTTACGCACTTAAAAAATATCAGCAGTCATGCTCGCAATACCGCTCCAAAAGTAAAGCAAGCCGCAATCAACACACCTACGAACATTTATAATTTTGGTTCGGGGATGAGGTTTTATACCAAGGTGTTAATAAAGTACACTCGCAAACTCGCAGGAATGACCCCTTTTCTTGATATGTATGATGCGATGTTCGGGTATTATGTAAATGATTTGGTAAAATTCCTAGATGAAGTTGTGTCGTGGGGTGTAATTACTGCTAACAATGCTCGCGTAAAGTACCGCGCCCGCCACTTAACGAACGGCGGGGAAGCGCCTGTTATTACAAACATCGGGCTTAGTAGTGATTCGCGGGACAATATTACCTTTTCGGGTGATTTCAAGCGCATAATTTCGCGCAACCAAAAGAATAACGGTATTGTGCTAATTAACTCCGCAGGCTCCTTTTACGGTAGTGCTGATTATGCTAGAAAAATCGGCGGTAGGGTGGCAATCGCTAGTAATAATGGCGCATTAATCACCGTTACGAATGCAAAAGGTCAGCGAATCGTATTGCAGGATAGAAAAATTCCAAAAGATACCGTATTGACACTATATAAGTATCTAAATGAGCCTAGCCACCGCGACTTAATGAAAGATTACTATATGGTAATTGAGGGCGATGTCGAGGGGAGCGTGGCTGCGGTAGATTTTGCAAGTGGCAAAGTTCGCTTGAGCAACTCTAAAAATGTCCACACGAGTGAGGCGGAGTTTATGGCTGCCATAAATAATGCGTACGGAATTCGTTTCGTAGCCAAGGAAAGTTTCGACCTCAATAAAAGAGAGGGGAAAAATAGTTGGGTGTCACATGATAAACTTGACAAAGGCGCTACCGCAAATGACAAACTCGCTAGCACCGCTGCGGCGATTTTGGCGAGCCTTCCTAATGCATTGCGCTCCCAAATTTCAAACGATGTCGATGTCCAGTTTGGTAGAAACGGTAGTGTCGACCTCGTGCCAAAGGGGTGTAGCAAGTTGCGCGCTGCCCAAATTGTCGCTAACTATTACGGGTTAGACCGCGGGCAAATTCTTACGCTCGCTACTTCGGTAAACGATGTTTGCGCACCCACGACACTCAACGCACTCGCAGAAAACCTGAAAAATGGGGCAAATCCGCAGGAATTGATAAACAGTGCTATAAAAATCGATGAGTATTTGCTACAAAATGGCGACCGCTTGGGTATTTCTGCGGGCTTTATGCAAAATTACAATGTCGAGTGCTTGACCAAGAAATTTGACCGTGACCTCGTGGATGCAAACCAGCGCCGCCATGAGGAGGCTCTTGAGCGCGAGTTTAACGAATTTGCAAACGAGGAAAAGGCGAAACTTTCACAAATTGTCGATGCCAGCAAGAAAGAACTCGATTCAATAGACCAAAGCGCCGAGGAAAACAAGGAAAAGTGCGAGGCGATAAAGAAAAAGGTCGAGTTTGCCGTTGCCACATATAAGAATAATTTGTTGCAGAAACGCGCAGAGTTAGAGGGGCGCCCAGTAGAAAGTAAAATAAATAGGGCAGCATTTATGGTGGATAATATGTTTGACTTGGCTGGGAAAATATGCGGACTTTCGAAAAACGAAAACTACAGCACTAGGAGAGCCCCAGAGGCGACTCCTACCTTGTCTAAATAATATATAGGAACAGGTCTCGTTTAAAAGAGGCTTGTTTTTTGTTATTTTTTGGTTTTTTGTGTACTTTCCCAAATTTTGCATACACTTATATTGCAAAATATGTTAAAAACATTTGAGTTTTTTGTTGCCTTTTGTTAAAATTAATCGTATAGTTATAAAAAATGGAGAAAAATATGGAGAAAAACGAGCAGAAAGGAGAAGGGGTACTCACACCAAAGCAAATCGAGCACAATACTCGCGCTGAATTGATTAATCAAGAACAGCCCGTTTACGATGATGTTGATATTTTATACAATCCAAATGCTCCGCAGTCGATACTGAAGCCCGAAATAATGGAGCAGTATGACCAAGCAAAGGAACCTAGCAAAGAGCAAATCAAACTCCGCGAGTATAAACAGCGCCAAATGGAGGAGTTTACCAACAACTACTCAATTAGCCAGGTAATTCCTTCTGGTTGGACAACTTTTTTTAATGTAGTGAATACTATTTTCCTAACATTAGCGCTAGTAGTTGCCTTTTTCGTGGCGTTTGGACTATTGTTTGGGCTACGCATAGGACTCGTGCCTACCACAAGTATGGAGCCCACCATTCCTGCAGGTAGTCTGGTAATTTTGCGCCCAGTAGATGGACTCGAGAATATTCACCTCGATGACATAATCAGTTATCAAAAAGGGAATGAATCGTATATACACCGCGTAGTCGACATTTCGCCCGCATCAAGCGATAGCGAGGCACTGATTGTAGTAAAGGGTGACAATCCCGATGAGCCGGGTACTGACTATGTGCCACTTCGTATGGTCGAGGGTAAAATGGTACTGAGTATTCCCGTGCTAGGCACAGTGTTCTTGTTTATTAAGAATAATCTGATCCTCACAATCGCAATAATTCTCACAATTATTATCGCAATGCTTTTGATTCGCAGTATTGTCGAGCGCAAGCACGCAAAGGCGGAGATTGAGCGCTTCCTAACTCTCAAGGCGGAGTACGAGCAGGAGGCAGAGCGTAGATATCTAGAGCAGAAGCGTAAGGAAGATGAGCAGGCGTTCAAGGAAATTATGCGCACCTCGTATAGCACGGAGGATGCTCAAGGAGCCGTTGACAGTGAGGCAATTCCACCCGCGCAAAACAATACAAATCAGCCAAATAATACCGTTGGAGGCGGCGGATTTAATACCCAAAATTAACAAAAGCCCGAATTTGGGCTTTTTTGGTATATAAACAAAAGAAAATCACAAAATAATAAAAAAAATATCAAATTTTCTCAAAAATCGATAAAATCATTTTACTTTTATATTGAAATAATGTAAACTTTTCATAAATGATGAAAAAGGGAGGGGCAAAGTGAATAATAGCAAGACTTTAGGGTTTAAAATCGCTACCACTATAATTTTTGCTGTTTTTGTCGCAGTTTGTCTAACCGCGGGTATTGTGTACGCCGCCTTTGCTGTTCCCGTTAGTACTACTGCTAGTAATGTTCCGACCGCTAGACTATATAGTGAGTTGTGGGGGACCGCGAGCGGCGGCAGCCCTCTGACTTCGATTCCCGCTAACCAAACCGTATATGTTTCTACCACTTCTACTAGCGGAGATGCCACAAATGTCACCGTGCCGTATTGCGTAATGCGTGTCGCTGTTTCGCCTACAGTATCTACGCCTAGCGATATTTCGAGTTTGTTTACTTTTGCTACCCCTGCTGACTGGACTCTGCAGGATAATGGCTGGTATTACTATAATAAAGTCGTAGGGAATAGCGCTACTGATAGGATCAATGTCGGTACCGCTAGCGTTGCATGCCATATGGTGGTAGAGCTTATGCAGTTCGCTAGCCAAAGTGATGGCTTTGCGGAACTTTGGTCCCCGCTTGCTGGTAGAGATGCTACGACAAATATTTCGAGCACTTCTACCACCGATGGTGTGGCAATTTCGCAAACTGCTTGGATGGGTAATGGTAGATTCGTTCCATACAACGGAAATAATAAACAATTCACGACACACAGCGCTACTGCTGGTAGTGTAAATATCAGCGATGTGCTTACCACCGATGTGATTTCTACCGCCGTGAGTGAAAGTACCACGCTGCCTATTAATTCATTAAATACTTCTATAAACACTGATTATTTGCGAATTTATAATAACAGTATTGTTCCAGGCGCTTTCTTAATGCAGGTGACCCCTTATGTCGTTTCCGTTAGCGGGAGCGCAGGGAATTATACCAGTGACCTTAGGTCTCAAAATATTGCAATAAGTTCGTTGAGCTTTAATTTTGGTAACGACACATCGAACCTTGTGTTCGGCACCTATCAAAATGGTAGCCTGTTTATGATATCAAATGGCGCCGTTATGCCAGGCGAGTATCTAAACACTTTGCCTGACTCAATTACATTTACTCTCGCTGATGATATCAATGGCACTGCATCCTCTTTATATGCGATTTATCTAAATATTTACATACACCTAATCGATGTAGACACCCTAGAGTATACTATGACCGAAATCGAGGGCGGAAATGATACCGTTCTAAACGCTGGTTTTGCAGGTTACTATGACATCTGGTCTACCGATACTGCTTTAAAAACCAACCTCAAGAGTAAATATTACACTTGGCTAGATGCGCTCGAAGCAAATCTCGCTGGCACTGGGCTTGGTATGCCTGCATACACCAAGTTACAGGAGTCCCTCGATACTCAAACAGTAAACACATACTCACTATAAATCTAATTAAAAGGAGAGTGACAAATGGGGAAATTTGAGAAATTAAAAACCTACAATATTTTGATATTTGCACTAGTGCCATTGTTAATAATCGCTTTAGCCGCCACTGTCACTCTCGCAGCAATGACCGACAGGGTGGAGGGTAAGAATATTATCAATATCGCGGGTGCTGGTACGCTTACCGTGACCGTGGCTACCAACAATACAGGCGCCGTGTACCCGGGCGGGACTAGCGGTATCGCCGTAGAGTTTACATATACCGATAATACACTTCCTTCGACTAGCGCGGTGACACTCGATGCCGACACGATCGAGGTGACTGGCATAAATTACTCGACTAACGGCACTAATTACACTCCGGTGGATAGCGGAAAAATTGCCACATACCTAACTTGCGCGCTTAGTAGCGATGTCACAGTCCAAAATGGACAGGCTACTGCGGCGACCCTAAATATTACAGTTGGACCAGGGACTGGAGACTTTAGTCCAGTTGACCCCGCCGACCGCCTCACTTATTCGGTCACGGACTTGCAAATCACCTTTACTATAAATGTTAACTATGCATAATTTGTAATACATTGCGCAAACTAGCATTGACCGAAAAGTTAAACTAATTGATATTCGAGCGAAATCTCGTTAAACTAGGAGGGTAACCTCAAATGCTCTGCTAATTCGTTAGTGGGGCTCCAAATGGGTGACCGTTTGGCAGAGTGCGCGCGGAGCCAGAGGCGAAATGTATAGGAGTTATCCTATAGGTGGTTCATTTTACCGAAAGCGAAACGCAATCTCAATCATTCTAATTGAATAAACAAGTTGATATGCTGAAACCTTGTTTTTGTAACACACCGCCGCTCGGCAGTTAACGAAAGGGCATCTCTAAGGTATCAACTAAAGGCTTGTTTAACCTTAATCAAAACTTAAAGGAGTTTTAAAAATGACAACGCAAAAAGCTCAATCTAAAATCAAATCATCGACCGTAGCAATTACCGTATTATCTATTTTGTTAGCAATCGCCGTAGTTTCTA
>CASEHF010000013.1:0-49040 GCA_949287685.1 uncultured Christensenella sp.
GATTACGCCTCAAAATTATACGCATACAACGAGAATTTTGAGGATGTGATTGAGATTTTTCTCAATGTGATTGCTCGGGCGGTGGCACTGCTGTGTGGTAATGAAAATACTCATGATGCATTAGCACAGCGTGTCGCGCGTGAGTTTAGTATTGATTGCTTGATAAACTTAAATCGCGAGTGTCTCAAGTTTATCGAAAAAAGGCGCAGAAATTGCAATTTTAACTCGCTAGTTGATTCATTTTTATTTATGATTTTGGAGGTGAGACACCGTTGGCCAGTATAGTTTATGTTAGATTACACGATGCACGCTTGTTGCCTTTTTCGAGTACGATTGATTTAAAAAAAGACACTCGCGTAGTGGTCGATTTGGAGGGAATCGAGGAATTAGGCGTTGTCGAAAATGTGGTAAGTGATACCGATGTTGTGGGTGCGGTCGTGCGCATCGCCACACCTAGAGATATTACGCAGTACGAAAACCTGTGTGCGTTTGAGAACGAGGACAAGGATGTAGTGCGTGAGAACCTCGACCGCTTGGGGATTGAAATGAAGTTAGTGGCGGTGTTACGCTCGTTTGATAGCAAAAAAATTTTAGTTATGTACACCGCTGAGGATAGAGTCGATTTTCGCCAGTTGGTAAAGGACTTGGCGAGCGTGTTTAGGATGCGTGTGGAAATGCGCCAAATTAGCGAGCGCGATGAGGCGAAATTCTATGGCGGATGTGGTGCGTGCGGGCAACCTTTATGCTGTCGCCGCTTTTTAAATATTCCTAGACAGACATCTATTAAAATGGCAAAGATACAAGGGTTAGCGCTTACGCCTAGCAAAGTCAATGGTGTGTGCGGCAAACTTATGTGCTGTTTGCAGTACGAATACTCGCAGTATCGAGAGGCGCTTTCAAGGTTGCCTACAATTGGGAGTATTGTCGAGACAAAGGATGGCAAGGGTGAGGTATATTATCTCGATTTAGTCCGTGAAAAGGTCGCAGTCCGCCTTGATAACGAGGCGCATTATGTCAAGAAATACGATGCTAATGAGATAAAAGTGCTAGTTTTGGCTAAGAACAATGAGGAAAAGGAGGGCGAGGATGAGCGGTAAAGTTTATCTAGTGGCGACTCCGATTGGGAACCTAGCGGATATGACCTATCGCGCGGTCGAGATTTTAAATTCAGTCAATCGTATCGCTTGTGAGGACACGCGCCACTCCTCGATATTGCTAAAACACTACGACATTCACAAGCCAACTTTTTCGTATCACAAGTTCAATGAAACTCGCGTTGCCGAGCAGATTGTAGATTTGGTGGAAAAGGGTGAGAGTATTGCTGTCATTAGCGATGCGGGTATGCCTATTATATCCGACCCGGGGGCGGTGCTTGTTAAAAAACTCATCGAGCACGACATCCCATTCGAGGTTGTCCCAGGGGCGAGCGCTAGCGTTACCGCGTTGGCGCTTTCGGGGCTCGATGGTAGTAGGTTTACCTTTGCTGGCTTTTTACCTGAAAAGCACCAAGAGCGCATAAATATGATTACAACGCTTGCGCGCGCCGAAACTACTCTTATATTTTACTCCGCTTGTCACGATTTGGAGAAAGATTTAGCAGATTTATTTTCAGTTTTAGGTAAGCGGAAAGTGGCTATTTGTAACGATATTACCAAGAAATTTGAGGCGACCTTCCGTGGGGTCTTGGGTGAAATAAATGTGCCAGAGCCAAAGGGTGAATTTGTGATAGTTGTCGAGCGCGGTGCACTCAAAAATGAATTAAATAATCTCCCACTAGAGCAGCACATCGAATATTATTTAAATGCAGGAGTCACTCGTATGGAGGCGATAAAACTCGTTTCAAAGGACCGCGGCTTGAGTAAAAGCGAAGTATACAAAATGCAACTAACCGACAAAAAATAGCCACATACCTACTAAATTTAATCACTATACCCTCCTTTTTAACTACTTATTTTAATATTTACAAGGCAGCGAGTAAATTTTGAGAATGTAGGTTTTATTTAACCGAGCGGTTATCTTGTAATTTCATATCAAATAGATTTTGCTATTTGATATTATGATACACTATTTTAATTACAATGACTTATTTTTGTTATAAATAAGTCATTTTTTTGTGAATTTTTATCATAAAATGGCAATATAAAACTTGTTTTGTCGAAACCGAAATTTTGATGATTTTAGAGTTTGAAAAAAACTTCTTTTATGTTATCTTTATGTACGCAATATCTATGAAAGGAGGATAAAATGATACTACTTATATAGTATTAAAAGCCGAAGCGAGTATTATGTACGGTTCGCTTGCGGCTCGAATGGATAGGGCAAAAAGGTAAAAAGGAGCAAACAAAATTCATTATTTACAAGGAGGTATTGTTATGACAAATTCAAAAATTTTAAACATTTTGCGGCTTGTGGCGGGCGTGGCATTCCTAGCGCTAGTGAGCGTGGTGGTATTAGCGGGGTGTGGAGAAACTCAGCTAAAGGGAAGTTGGACACTCGAACGCGTTGTTACTAAGGATACGACTATAAATTCAGATACAGCGGACAAGGGGGAGTATGGGGATGATTTTAACAATGTTTTGACATTTAATGAGGATGGCAGCGGCACGGTAAAGATTAGGTCGGAGACTGCTACCACTTCGGCGTGGACACAAGATGGTAGTAAAGTGACTATTACCGTAGGCTCGGATGACACTACTTACACCTTAGAGGGTACAGAACTAATTTTAGAGCAAGATGGCGTTAAATACTTTTATAAAAAATCTACTCAGCAAACCGACTAGGATATGTACTAAAATGGCAACAAATTTCTAGTACATAAGCAAGTTACATATGCTAATAATTTATTAAATAAGGAGTTTAAAACATATATATTTTAACAAAAAACGACCTTAAAATACAAAATTAGGTCGTTTTTTTGTAAAAAAACACGATTTTTTCGTGTTTTTTGCTAATTTTTATTAAAAATGTATTTTGCTAATTTTTATTAAAAATGTATTTTACTTTTTGGTTTGTGAATTTGCCTAAGTGTGCGTTTTTTATGCCCAATTTTCGAGCCACCTCTTATATTTACATTGCCGTTTTTTGAATTTGTTTTTTCGACATTACCAAAGACAATAGCGCGTTTTTCTCTCGATTTGATGTTTAGTTTTTTACCAGTGGTAGGCCGATTTCGCTTTTGTGGCATTGCTAGTCCGTTTAGTGTTAGGCTAGACAGAGTGATTTTAGATTTGGTCTTTTTCTCGATTTCCTCGAGTTCGCGTACTTGTTCGGGGGTGTTTAATAGGGTATACGCATTGCCGCTTTTCCCAGCGCGCCCGGTACGCCCCACGCGGTGAATATAGTACTCGTTGTTTTGCGGCAAATCAAAGTTAATGACCGAAATAATGTCTTTCACATCGATTCCGCGTGCTGCTACATCGGTGGTGATTAAAATGTTATTTGGCTCTGATTTATATTCATTCATCACTTTTTTGCGGACATTTTGAGGCATATCGCCGTGTAGTGCCAGTGCCATAAAGCCCATTTTGCGCAAATATATCTGTACGCTATCTACCATTTTCTTTGTGTTACAGAAAACTATAGTGCGCCCGCGTGGCAATTCTGATAAAAGTGCGTGTAGTGCGCGCTTTTTCTTGTCTTTTGGGCAAATAAAATAACTTTGGCGGATGCTTGAGATGGTGGCATTTGGGGTGCCTACTTGAATAGTCTCGGGTGCGCGCATATAGTTTTTAGTCAGCGCCATAATGTCTTTTTGCATGGTCGCGCTAAACATAATCGTTTGGCGCTCCTCGGGTGTTTGTTTTAAGATTGATTCAATATCGTGTATAAAGCCCATATTGAGCATTTCATCTGCTTCATCTAGTACAACGGTCGATACAAGCCCTAGTTTGAGCGTTTTTCTCGAGATGTGGTCTAGTATTCGCCCGGGGGTGCCGATTACGATATTCGCCCCGCGCTTTAGTGCGTAAATTTGTCGCTGCATATCGGTGCCACCATATACGCTAACTACGCGTATTTTTGGGTTTTTGCCGATTATTTTGCGAAATTCATAGTGAATTTGCTCCGCTAGTTCGCGTGTAGGACATAGGACTATCGCTTGCACATAATGCTCAGGCGTTACCTTTTCGAGTATAGGTAGGGCAAATGCAAGTGTTTTGCCCGTGCCAGTTTGAGACAACCCAATTAAATCTTTGTTCTCGAGTAGTACGGGGATTGCGCGTGCTTGAATTTCGGTGGGCTTATCAAACCCTTCGCGATGCAATGCAGAAACTAAAGAGGTGTTTAGCCCCAAATCATTAAAAGTTTTCATTTTTTACTCCATTTTGTGATTTTTTGCTTAATTTTTTTATATTTTACATATTTAACGGCAGATATAATAATTTTTCATATCAATTTGACAGCTTCCGTAAAAATACCGATTTATCTGCATAATTGTATGCAAGCACTTTTCTCAATCAACAAAACTAATATAAAAAAAGAAAACTTGTTTTGCCAAGTGCTCTCAATAAATCTTGTCCATTTTACCATAATTTAGCCGATTTGTCAACACTAAAATGGTTTAACCAAGGGACTTGCACGGTGTGAAGGTGCGGTGCGAAGGCGCACTCCTGATAGATAATAATAAAGCGGAATAGATTCTTCGTCTCAGGCTCCGTAAGTAGGGCTCAGAATGACAGTACTTTAAGTATTAGACAAATAAAACAACCGCACACTTTACATCAACCTATGAAAAGTAGTCTGTCGTACACGCAATAAAATAGTACATAGCCGTACCCGTAGTACCTTTAAAGTACATGGCTGGCGCAAAACTATTCGTTTCTTACCGTGCCAAGTACTCTTGCGCCAGACTTCCCGCAAGCAGGAAGGCATCCTGAGTGTCGACCTACAGCGCCTTTAGACAAAGGATCTATTCCGTTAAAAAAATCCCCAATCTATCGTAAACAAGTATTTAAAGTGAGTGGTCGTACTATATCTATCTATCGGGAGTGCGCCTACGCACCGAAGGATCTATTCCGCTTAAA
This sequence comes from uncultured Christensenella sp., assembly GCA_949287685.1. Lineage (GTDB taxonomy): Bacteria > Bacillota > Clostridia > Christensenellales > UBA1242 > UBA7867. Next base: position 5,022 of record CASEHF010000013.1, read on the forward strand.
ACATTCTAAACTAACCGTAGACAACCATTCAAAGCGAATAGCCTTACTTATCTATCGGGAGTGCGCCTTCGCACTGCGCCCACGCACCGAAGGGGCTTTTCCGCTTAAAAAATTCTTAGGCAACAACTAAAAAATAGGAGACAGAGGGGCTGGTATGAAAGTCTTTATTTCTCAACAAAAAAAATCACGAAAATCACTAAAAATCATTGAAAAATAGTAAAAAATCGCGAAAAATTAAACAAAAATACCCCTTTTTATAATTAAACACTTAAATGCGGGGGTATTTATTAAAAAATTATAATGCAATATAGTCTACATTTTCCTGCTCAATCAAATTCTGCTGCTTTTCAAGATTCAATATTTCTGCCTTAATTTTCGCAATTCTAGCCTCTTTTTTCTTAGCAATTTGTTTTGCAACTATTTCCCAAAGAAAATCTTGCATACCAAATTCCTCTGCAATCGCGCATGGGGCAGGGCGTTCGTAGTTTGGAATATAAATAGGATTTGAGCCGATTAAATTCACCGTTGTTCGCTCAAAACTTTTCATCGCTTCAGTTTTGTCGAAATGCAAGACCTTTTCATTGTTCGAAACCATACTGCTTTGGCATTTTGCCACAGGGATTGCTTTTTTTGCCTCAAAATCATTCTTGTTTTTCAACACGAGCGTGTAGTTATATTTCTCAATATACTTTGGGCCAAACTCATCCTTTATTTCGGCTTTTTCTTGGCTTTCCAGAGCAATATCTAAAAAGTATTCACATCCAGTTTTTTCTTTTAAAAATTTATTCACTTCGTGAGCGAATTCAAGTGCATTGATTTCAAAAACTTTTTTATATGACTCAATGATTGTAGAATTGTGCTTCGCTAAGTAGTAATGCTTGATTGTGGCTGCTGCATCGCCGTGGTTCTTTTGCATTTCGTGATAAGTGTTCAGCATATCAATGGTTTGCGCGTTTAGTGCCTTTAGTTCGTTTAAATTCATGAGTTACTCCTTAGATTGTTTTGCATATTATACCACCAAACGACACATATTTCAAGATGTTATACAGTTTTTGTGTGTAATTTTCAATCAAGCGCGATACTTATTGCTCAATATTTGGCACCGCGCCAAAAAAGGTGGTTAAAAAACTTCGCAAGCGCTATATAAGGAAAGGCGTGCAGACTTTTACTATAAAGCGCTACGAACTCACATACAATCTAACACCCATGCTAGACTTTCTTGTGGCCCAACACGCTCTCATATACACCGAAAAATACTACCACTATATAATAACTTTGATTTAACGCTTTAATATGTTTTATATAATAATTGTATTGAGATGTATATGAATTGTACCTAAATTGTACCTAAAAACATAATTTTTAATAAAAAAAGCCCTTAAAATCGAGCTTTTCGAGTTCTGGCGGAGAGGGGCGGCGATTTGCGAAAGAAAAAGTCGCCAGTGGCGAGTTTTAGCAAATCGGACAAGACCTCTGTGTCTTGGCTGGCGTGAAAGTGTAGCGTAGCGGAACGGTGCGAACCGTAGGTTCGAATCCGCAGTGGGATAGAACAAAAAGTTGGCGGAGCGTTAGATTATCCAATTCGCGGATTACTTATTTTTTTAATTGAATATGCACACTCAACATTCAACAGATCTTCAAAATTTATTTGTTCTATAAATTTAATAAAATCATCTATGTTCATATTTTCTATTTTAGTTTGAAATTCAACAAAGTCTTTCTGCTCATAATTTACGTTGTAAAACTTTTTATCTTTTTCAATATTTTCTTGTGTTTTGTTTAAATATATATGCCAAAAAGGTAAAATTTTAATATGCAAAAGTTTTAAATCCTCATGTCCGTAATAAACATTCTCAGATTTATTTAAAATCTTTGCCAACTCAAAATCAGATATGTTTTCTATTATAGTATGAGTAATATCATTATTTTCGAAATAAGAATGTAAAGATTCATGAACAAGATAAACCAAGTCATAGATTTTGTCTGTCAATCCGTATTTATTCCCCCAAACAAATTGGTTATTACCAATATTCCGACCACAGCATAAAGTTGGAGGGAAAATTATGGCCGATACATTTACCGTAAACTCTTTTTTGAAAATTTTATTTAAAAATGCATTTATCTTATTCTTGTGCTTTTCCCAATTAGTTTTTATTCTTTCCAAATTCTTTTCAGCTTCATGATAATAATTTTTAAAAAAACTTTGTTGTTTTAATTCTAGGATTATATTATTATCTATTTCATTAGATTTAAAATTTTTTTGCAAAAGTATATAGGAAATTTTATATTTGTCCCATAAATAATTTGCAAAATCAACTGGCATTTCGCTTTTTGATATCATCATTCTAGCCATGATATCTTCATCTGTATTAAATTTTATATTTAACACAACTTTCCCCCTAATATAAATAATGTACCAAACATATTTGGTACGTTAAAAGAATCGTTGGCGGAGAGAGGCGGATTCGAACCGCCGGTGCCTCATCAGCACACACGCTTTCCAAGCGTGCACATTAGACCGCTCTGACATCTCTCCACGAAGTAAATATAGGTTAACTTAAAAAATAGTTTTAGTCAAGTGAAATTGCAAAATTTATTTCAAATATTCCAAAATTACGCGATATTTTTCTACTAGCGTATTGAAGTCGCAACTAAAATTAGCAGGGCTTGGAGAGGGTAGGTAAATGCTGTTTTGATGGAAAAAATTTTTATAAAGTTTTGTAGCGACTGCACCAGTAGTAAAGACTGTTTTTATATTCGCAGTGTTAAAAATAATTTCCAAATTATTCGGTATCACATTAGTAATACTAGAGTCGTTAGCGCCACTAATTTCGCACTCTTTTATGACATCCCAAAGTGCTATTTTTTTGTTTAATAAAAAGGCGATTTTTTGGTAATTGTTTTTTTGTATTTTTTCATTGAAAATCACAGATAAAATTTGCCAAAATCGTGCGTGGGTTGCCGTAAAAAATATTGTTTTCGCGCGACTGGGGAGAAGGAAAAGAGCCAAGAATTAACACTCGACTTTCGTTATTATAAATTGGTGCGATGTTGTGAATTAATTTTTTCATATTAATATTATAGCACAAACTTAGAAAAATTCAAGTGTAATTCAGTACTATGCAATATTGTTTAATAAGTATAGTTGAGTACTATGCATATAAAAACGACCATTTTATTGTATTTTTCGCGATTTTTAAGTACTATGCAATAGTTTTTGTTCAATTTTTAAAAAATTGCTCATTATATTTAACAATACTGGACTCGGGTGCAAAACTTTTTGAAAGTTCGTGATAATACTTTGCCTCTTTCATTTTTCCAAGTCTATAACAGCATACACAAAGTTCTACTGCGGGAGTGAAATGTGTGTACTTTTTTTCTATCCAACCGCTAGTATTATCTGCGCAATTTAGTGCTAATTTATACCAAAAAATCGCCGTTAAATTATCGTTTAAATTTTGATAAATTTTGCCGATTTCGCAACAAGTTTTTCCGCGTGGTTCGGCATAGCAAAATGCCCGAAATAAGATGCGTTTTGCGCACTCAATCAAACCTTCGCGAAGGTAGCACTGAGAGAGTATGGAGCAGGCATCAATTTTGTTCTCAAACCAGCCTTCGCTGTTCAAAAATTTTTTCAAAATTTTAATCGCTTTTCGGTATTTTTGGTTAAAATATAGTTCGCGCCCGTAGTAGTACATCGCCCGGGGTGAAAATTGCACACCGCTTTTTTCTAGTTTTTGATAAATTTTTAAATTTCGATGCGGAGTGGCGGGGCGCATTTTTTTGTGATATATTTTGATATCCATACGAGACACTGTACCCGCTGGCGGAATGCATTCGTGCACAGGCTCGCTCCAATGTAGCCCTTTCCCGTTTTTGATAAAACGCTCTCGGTAGTAGTAAAAGTCTGGCTCCCCCTGACTATCCACGCTCGCAACATAATGACACATAATCATATCAGGTCCCGACTCGCAATCGAGCGAATTTTTTAGGGCAAGGATTTTGTGCTGCTCAGTTTCAGGAATTACATCATCAGCATCTAACCACATAATATACTCGCCGCTTGCCTTTTCAAAGCTGAAATTTCGCGCTTTTGAGAAATCATCACACCACACGAAATCATACACTTTATCGGTAAACTGCTTTGCAATCGCCCGGGTTTGGTCTGTGCTGCCAGTATCGACAATGACAATTTCATCTGCAAAACTCGTGATGCAATTTAATGCCCGCGCTAGCACTTCGCTCTCATTTTTAACAATCATACAAACGCTAATTTTTATCATATAGTAGAGTATGAAAGAGTGAGATAAAAAGTGTAGCATTAGCATTTCACTCTGCTACTTGTGGTAATTTTGAGAAAATATATCAATAGTGCTTGACAAATTCACTATTTTGGTTTATGTTTAAGGAAAATGAAAAAGGAAATCAAATTATGGAGAAAAGAAGAGCCCCTGCGGATGTGTTTTTGGCATCTTGTATTTGGAAATTTTCGCATGATGTAGGTGAACTGCGGGGTGTTACAGGGAAGGAAGCATTCGGTTTGTTTAAAAAATTTGATTACTGTCGCGGGTTGGATACTAATATTCAGTACAAAATCTACACAAGGGAAATCATCACATTGTTTGATTTTGATATTATAAAACGAGAATGGCAAAAAATTAATGGCGAGTGGGTTGGTGTTTACAGTATCACGGATATGGCGCAGGGATTGGTGGAAAAGAAATATAATAGTATGCTAGAGACAATTATTGATTTGCTTGATTATGATACTAAAAAATTTTTACAAACCAAATTTGCAAAGCAAAGTAAAGATTTTGATTCATATAGTTTTTATAGTAATTTAGAGCAGATAGTTAATGCTGAAAAATTTTTGTTGATTAAACAATGCGACAAGCCCGATAGCGATTTAACTTTTAAGTTTGAGATAACTCCTTTCGGTCGAGATTGTGTGGAAAAAATGAATTATCAAAAAGAGGCTCGCGAAAGATATAACTTTGAGCCAATATACTTCGGTGATTAAATAAATTTAATAAAAAATACGAAAAAGCGCAATTTTTGGCGCTTTTTTGCTTGTTTTGGTACCTTTGCATAAAATTTTTATATTCGCAGATAGTAAGCGCGTGAGGTGAATTATGAGCAAAGTTTCTTTTTGTAGGATCGCAATCTGCGTAGTTTTATTAATAATTGCTTGCGCTGTTCCTTTCGGCGTGTCTAGTAACACAATTTATGCGGACACTGTTGAGAACAGAATAAGCGCAACTGTCATAGGCGAGTCGAGCATAAAGGTGGACCCAGATTGCGCCAATGTGTTTGTTTCTATTCAAAATGTTGATATTGATGCGGCAGTGTCAAAAGAGGCAACGCTAGATATGTACACACAAGCGCTAGATGCGCTAGCCGAGTGGGGAATTGAGAAGCCCGATATAAATTTAACATATTTCCGTACTTATCCGAGTTATGATTATCAGGAGTGCCGTACGCTCACGGGGTACTATGCGGTGTTAAATTTTAGTTTTTTAGTGAAAAATTTAGAAAATCTAACGCCTATTCTTGATAAAATGTTTGAAATCGGTATAAATGAAATCGATCATATAAATTTCGAACTTAGCGAAACGGCTTCTATTTACAACGACTTACTAGCGCGAGCCCTTGATAATGCTCGTAACAAGGCTCAAATCTTGCTCGGTGATGCTGAGATTAATTTGGTGAAGTTTAAGGAGGAAAATGTATACAATTGCACGAGCGTATACAAGAGCGCTGTGAATGCCGAAAATATTGATTTAACAAGTCAAATCACACTTACCGCAAAAGTAACTGCAACATTTAAATAATTGGGAAAAATCGCAAAAATCAAAAAAAACACGCAAAAATCATGCATTTTGCGTGTTTTTAATGCTTTTTAGTGGGTTCTAATTTAAAAATATTTTGTGTACAAATACAGAAAACCTTATTCAAAATATTAAAAATTAATGGTAAATTATTTACGACTTGTTATTTCCATAACTCTTTAAATTCTTTTTCTTTTGGAATTTGCCATCTTTTTTGTAAACTACAAATTTTTGATTTTGATTTTCACTCAAAACTTTTGCGCGAGCGAGCGCCTCCTCTTTGGTTTTTCGGCTATCAATAATGCGTTCCGCACCATCTTTTTTAATGTTCCACTTTTTGTTTACGCTGTCATAAACGACACGATAAACTCCTTTTTTCTTTGTTTCCTCCATCTCATTTCTCCTTTTGTTTTATATCTATATTATAGCACATTTTTTGGTTATTTTAAATAGTTTTTTGTGATTTTTTATGTTTTTTTAATTAGGGTATGAGGTGGCTTGGAATGGGATTTCATATCAAAATAAAATAATAATTTAATTAAAATGCGTGTTTTTTTGAGTTTTTAATTTGTTTTTATTAACTTTTTGCAATTTTAAATGATTAGATAGATTAATTATATTAACAGAGTAAAGAGATAAATTAACAAGATATGCGCAGGGTAAAAAATGTAGAAAAGCCATTTTAGAGAATGCTTGCCCTTTTCGCCGTTGTATAGCATTAGTAAAGGTATGCTAAGTAGCGCAAAAAGGCTTAAGTACGAGCCGAAGTCGGCTTGATTCGAAATTAGGAAGTACATCAGCCAGTATCCAATCATTAGCAGTGCGGCGACACACCAGAGCCAAACGCGGCTAGCCCTAAAGTCTGCATTGTAGAAAATGTAAAACGCCGCAGTGAGCAATACACCATAGATGCCGTAGGACATTGAAATGCCGAGTGCTTCTAGTATAAATATTAGGAGTAGCACGGCGGCTATCAAAACTGTATAAAAGGGCGCGAGTCCTTTGTCTTTTTTAATTTGGTCAATGAGTTGCAATACAATAAGGGACAGGCAGAATAGAAATAGAATATTTAAATCAAAAATGTTTTCATTTAGCGCAAAGTAATAAATGGGTTGCGAAATTATAGCGAACGCCAACAGAGTGAGTGCATATCTAGATTTGCTACTGGTGTGTCGCCAGCCTTCGGCAATAAAAAATGCGAAAATAGGGAAAGAAACTCTGCCAATTACTCGTAATACGAAATACAGCCACAACAACCCCCATGCCTCAAAAACTTCGCGGCCAATAATCGCTCCTATGTGGTCAATAAACATTGTAATAAGCGCCACCCATTTTAGCGCTGTTCGGTTAAGTCTAATCATATATTAATTTTAATACAATAGACTCAAAAAATCAATTTTTTGCACACAATTTAGCGCTAGATTTTTACTTAATAGCAACCATCCAAAAAAGATAATTGTGTATTTGAGGCGAAGCGTGCCTTCAGTGATTAAGTGGTTAAAAAAATAAAAAGTTGTAAAAAAGTGCGGAAAAATCGTTAAGAAACGCTAAAAATTGTGATTTTTTGTGTTTTTTGGTGAGTTTTACGGTAAAACACTCAAAATCGTATTATTTGAGAGGATGCAACAAATTGATAAAATATAGAAAAATATTTGCAATTTTTCGCCTTTTTTGATAAATTTATCTATATTTATAAAAGGATGATAATATGATAACGGGATTATTTGTTGGCAAATTTTTGCCACCACACAAGGGACATAAGTTTGCAATTTTAGATGCGAAAAAGCAGTGTGATACATTATATTTAGTTGTTGGGTATGAACCAAATGTTACGAAAATTTTGTGCGAGCGCGCAGGGATACCGCTGATTACCTTGGAGCAAAAACTAGAGTGGTGGCGCGAGGAGTTGAAAGGCGAGAGTGGCATAATTATTCTAGGCGAGGATGAAACGGGGATTCCTGATTATCCTGCGGGCTGGGAGGAGTGGTCACGCCGTACACAAAATTTAGTGCGGGAGCATATAGACTTCGTTTTTGGGAGCGAAATGAGTTACGCCGAATACTATAAAAAATATTTCCCGAATAGTCGTTATGTTTTGCAAGATGTTGAGCGCAAAAATGTGCATATCAGTTCGACCCGCATTCGTGAGGATATCAGTACGAATCTCGATTATATTATCGATTCCGCACGCCCATTTTTTGAAAATTGTCTAAAAAACGCTAAAAAATAGCGTTTTTTCCTTTAAAATTTGTTCTGGGATTTAATATTGCGCTACAAATAGCGGTGAAAAATAAAAAGCCTCAAAATTAGAGACTCTGTGTTAAACAAGGCGGTGGTGAGTAATGATTGGCATTTTGCCCGTTTCGGTAAACTCAATTGTAGCATAAGTACCCGTTTGGCGGTCCTTGATTGACCCGGGGTTTATGAACATTACGCCATTGCGCGCAAAGTACTCAGGACGGTGAGTATGCCCAAATAATACTATGTCGGCACCCTGCTCAAAGGCGTATTTTACGAGTTTTTCGGGGTCTTTTTTGCAGTCAAAAAGGTGTCCGTGGGTGTACAAAATTACGCGCTTGTCATACTCCACTTTGCCAATGTTGCCAATACGCCCATTCAAATCGCAGTTACCGCGTACGGCATACATTTGCCCCGCGAACTTAATGTCCTCGAGGTCGGACAATCCATCACCGAGGTGAATTAGCACATCGGGTTTTTCACGGTCAATTGCCGTGAGAATAGTGCCCACATTTCCGTGGGAATCGGAAACAACTAATATTTTCATATTTTAATTATATAAAATCGCCCGCCATTTTGCAAGCAAATTGCCTAGAATTTCGATATTTTTTGACAATTTGCTGTTATTTAGCGCCCGAAATAGATTTTTTTAGTAAGAATGGTCGACTAGAACGATAAGGCGCACTATTAGTAGATAGATTAACTAGCCACAGTCAAGACCCAAAATTACCATAATTTTACAAAAGCGCTAGACCTGCTTTAATTTGACAAAAATCGTGCTATTTTTTATAATTTTTAGTATAAAAACATAAATTGCTCCAAATTGTAGAAAATAGTAGAAACGGCGAAATTGCTCAAAATTTGCTAAATAGCAGCACTAAGATTGGGTGGTGTTTGGCTCAAATTCAAATCAATAAGAATTAACTAAATATGCATAGAGCGCGAAAGTAGAGAACAAAACAACAAAAAATGATGGAAAATTAGCAAAAAATAGCTAAAAAATATAAAATTAACAAAGTAGGGAGGGGGTATGTATCAAAAATCTAAATTACGGCGTATTAATCTGGCTGTTTTAGTGGTTATTTTATCAGCACTGCTCCTTTGTGGCGGGCTCGCTGTATATAACTTCGTGATCCCCGCCAGCGAGCCCGTAGAGGCGGCAACACAAATGACTATTTATCAAAGTTCGACAAAGTCTTATAGTTCGACAAGATATGATTACCCTGTTTATGGAAAGATATGTTTGTATTGTGATAATGGTGGTATAACTTCTGTAACTTTTACTTCAACACCTTTTGCTGATGGTCGTGCATCTGGTTCACAATATTATTTTGATGCTACAGGGAGTTTCAATTTTTCTATATCTATTACAGGTTATGAATGGACTTCAATAAATTTTTCTGCTAGATATTTGTTTTTTGTTAGTACATCATTTGATTCTGCTATAACAAATGCAAAAAATAGTTTAGATGAGGGCAATGGTACGGAAATTACATATTCCCGAAGTGGAAATTCATTTGCTACGGAAACAAATGATGAAGGTATCGGCGGCTACGCTAATATGTATAATAATAATTCTTATTTAGTACTGATGATTTATCTTGATAAACCAAGTGGGATTTCAGCAAATTCTTATACTCTAACTTTTAGTTACAATGGAGGTAATACATCGACAGGATCAAAGACTGTGGTTTATGACTCAGCAATCGGTACATTACCTACATCTTCGCGCCCTGACTATATTTTTAATGGCTGGTATATTGGTAGTACTCGTATTTATGAAACAACTATTTGGAGGTATGCTTCAAATCAAACAGCAACGGCTCAATGGACATTTGATGGTTATACTTTATCTACCAGTGTTGGTACTGAAGGTGGGGGCTCTATATCAGGAGCAATGGATCAATATTCTAAGGGGGCGACAGTAAGAGTTCAAGCAGTACCCAACGAGGGTTATGCTTTTGATTATTGGCTATTAAATGGTGGTCGTATGATAGATAACCCTCTAGAATTTGTAATTGGACAAAATAGTACACTGGTTGCTTATTTCCGAGAGGTGCCAACCGTAGTTGTGTCCTTCACGGGCGGGACTGGGACAAGTTCTAGCCAAACGGTAGGGACAATGCAGTATGTGGTGGCGACCCCGCAAACGGGTTATTATGTCAGCACGATTACAGTCGATGGTATTTCGTTCCCCGTAAACTACTACGAGGCGATTATGTACGGCGCTGGCAATGCGAATAGAGCAACTTATTTCGCAAAAGACTCAACAAACGCTATATCAATGTCCTTTGACTACCTGTGGGGGCGGACCGAGGTTGTGCTAAACCTGTCGACTGTGCGACCGCAACTACAAATTCCGCCTAGCACGGGTGGAAACTTTGGTGTTTCGGGAGTCGTGGCGACCGCGACTACGGGCGGCGAGGCTAGGATAACGGGCTTTGATACCGATGATGACTATGTTCATTTTAGCGCGATTAGTTACTCAGGCTACCGATTCGCGGGCTGGACCGCAAGCGATGGTACAAACTTAAGCGAATATGGTGCGACTGCGGATATTCCTATGGATTTGGTAAAAGACAAAGTGATTACCGCGAATTTTGAGCCAAATACAAATAACTCCAGCAGTATAAACGGCTCGGAACACAACGCGGGCGATGAGTTTAGTTGATAAAAACGCAGTAAAAACCTAAAATTTCTATTATTTTTGAGCATTTTTTGTGAAAATGGTTTAAAAAATCGATGATTTTTAAAATTAAAACAATAAAAACTCCTTTAATCTCATATTTCACTGGCAATGTAGAGCGGCATATCTAAAAAGATTTTTTTCAAACTTTTTGGTGCTGTTCACTTTGCCAGTTTTTGTTTACATTTTACAAAAATTGGAAAAAACTGGAAATTTTTTAAAAACTTTAATTACCATATTTCAAATTTTAGTCAAAATCGTTATAATTCAAGTATGTACAAAATTTTAAAGCCACCTTGACTTTTGCACTTTTACACAAAAAGCAAGTTAAGGAGAGAAAAAAATGACCATTTTTTATGAAAAAGAGATAAAAAAACAACAAAAAATTAAAATAATTAGCAATTTTAAAGGTTTTAGGAGTAAAATTACAGTTTCGGACTTGGCAAAAGTTTGGTTGAACAGCAGACAGGCTACGGTCAAGCAATCGACCTTTTCAACTTATTCGGTTTTAATAAATCGCCACATAGTGCCTTATTTTAAGTGTATTTGTCCCAAAAATGCGGATATCCAGCGTTTTGTGAGTGATAAATCGGGGGAACTGAGTGCCAAAACTATAAAAGATTTGCTAATGATTTTGAAAATGATATTTCGTTATGGTACGAGTAAGTATGGGGTGGTTTGCCCCGAAATTGAGGCAAAATTTGAGAATAATCTAAATAAAGTAGAAGTTTTTAGCCTCGAGGAGCATCGCAAAATTTTAAATTATCTGCGCGAAAATTTCAGTCTCAAAAATCTAGGAATTTTCATCACCCTGACTACAGGTTTGCGCATAGGCGAGGTATGCGCGCTGAAGTGGGGAGATGTTGACATACGCGAAGGAGTGATTTGCGTTAATAAAACAGTACAACGCATTTATGATACTACCGCAAAACGCACTAAATTAATAATATCCGGACCGAAAACACACGCTTCTGTCCGTGAAATACCTATTTGTGCTGAATTAAAAAAGATATTAAAATCTCTAAAGCCGCTAATGTATGATAAAAACTATGTGTTAACTAACTCTGAGCATCCGCTTGAGCCCCGCACATATCGAGAGTATTATCGCCGTATATTGAACGGTCTCAATATCGCGTACCGCAAATTTCATGTGCTGAGGCATAGTTTTGCTACGCGCTGTATCGAGAGCCATTGTGATTACAAAACCGTGAGTACATTGCTCGGGCACACAAGTATTTCTACAACTCTTAATTTATATGTACATCCCACCACCGCACAAAAGCGCAAATGCATTAATAAGATGCTAAAATCATTAAATATATGATATATTTGAATTTTAATTAATTTATAAAAATGTCACTTACACGCAAAAATAAGCCACTATATCGCTGAATTTTGTCAGTATATACAAAATTTATGTTTAAAGTAGATTACATCTTTCGGCGTGAGAATGTGTTGTAAAAGCGTACACGCAATAAGAAAGTAGAAATAGTGTCAACATTAAAATATGCCTAGTTTAACTCAAAGCAAACCTTTAATATTTAGGGTCATCCTGAGTGCCGACCCGCAGCGCCTACGACGAAGGATCTATTCCGCTTTAACTATATCTAAGGGGTTAGAGGCAACTACTGCTCAGTGCCTTGTTTTGTATTTTCCGTGTTAGCGGAGGTGTCGGCTGCTGTATCAGGCGCTGTGTTTTGCTCTAAATCGTTCGCTTCATTTTGCGTGGAAGCCTCAGTTGATTGTTCGACATTTTTGCTTTCCTCGGTCGGCTCATATTTTTGATAAATTGCCGAAATAATCGTACCCACAACTAGCACCACACCCAAAATCACCGCAATAATATAGGTGATTGAGTCGCTTTGATCGTTTAGCCCATACGCTGTGCGTACGCAAATAATCGCAATGACCCCGATTGCGAGCAGTGCGATCCAAATAGGGTAGAATATTTTGCCAAAAATTTTGCGCTTTTCTGCATTTTGCCAAAAACCAGCCCATTTTGTGCGGTTGTGGCTCGATTTACTGTCCGCTGTTGTGTTCTGCTCTTGCTCATCAAGATGTGCAGGCTGCTTGTTTTTTAAATTCTGTTCGTTTTTCATAGCCATTAATATACCATACTTTATTTTATTTTTCAAGCCTTTATCGAAATTTTGCGCAAATGCACTAAAACTATGCAGTGTAATTAAATAGGCACATATAGAAAGTGAACTAATTTTTTTCGGTAATAACAAAAAAGGCTAGTGTAATAAGTAATACAATAGCCTTTTGATTGTAAAAAGCAGTTTTTTATATAAAAAGTTGAGGTTTATTCGGTAGTAGCGGTGTCATTGGTGATAATTATTGGAATGTCTACCTTTACTCCCTCGGGAGAGGAAATAGTAACCACGACTTCGGCGCGCTCGCCCTCAATTTCGCTGGCAATTATTTCTAGTTGTCCATAGTCCTCGCCGACATACTGAGTAACAGGGTCGATAATTTGCACGGATAAAATGTTCGGATTGGAGCAGGTAACGGTTAATTCCTCATACAGTGTGGTAGGGTACCACCAATAACTCCCAAAAGACACTTGAGAAGGGCTCATATCAAATCTAATAGCCTTAGTTTCTCCAGGAGCTACCGTGCGTTCCGCTTCGGTCGCATTGCAAGTAAGGCTAGTAATACCTACTACTTCTAGCGTACTGGTCACGATTTCACCTGTATCGTTTGAAGTAACTGTAATTTCTGTTGAGCCAACTTTTACACCTACAATTTTCACCGTATTAGTTCCTTCACTAAGGCGCGCGCTTAACTGACTAGCGGAGGTAGTTTCATTTAGATTTGCGCCATAGAAATATGCAATTGTGGGGTCGGCAATTGTTAGGGTAACATTGTTAGTTGCATTCCATCCATCGTAATTAAATTCAATATCGAAATAGTTCACATGAGTTTTATAAATAGTAGTATAAGGAATTTCGAGTGCATGGATGCTGTTAATATAATATCTACCTATTTCATTCCAAGGAGTGCAAAAAGTTACATACCCCTCACCAAGTGAATTTACATTCAAATTGTAGCGTGCGGAATTGTTTCCCGTATCATAACTAACAAATTCCAAATTGGCAAAGTTTTCAATATCAGACTCTATTTTTGCTGTTATAGGAATATTATATGCTCCAGTTGGCATTTTGAAAAGGAGATTATCGACATTGTTATGATAGAAGTATATAGTGTCAATATAATCGTTATAGAAAGTAACTGTTGTTGTGCCATTTGTAGTAACGGAGATAGTCTTACTCAAACCATTATCTAGTTGAATGGTCATTTCGGTAGTACCCTCAGCGATTGCTACATACCTGCCATTATCCTCAATAATAAATTCGGGGTCGTATAAAATTTCATAGTCATAGTTTGTGATACTAGTGGGGTAGGTGGTAAAGTCAACATCAAAGTACATTCCCGCGCGCGTTGTAATATTATTCGCATTGATTTGGTATGTATCTTGTACGAAAACTGTAAGTATGTCCCACTGCTGATTGCTAAGGACACTTTTTATATAAAAGTTTGCCTCGTACTTAGTAGAGCCGTATTCAGAATCTAATTGTACAGTCACGGTGTACTTATTATCCGCAAAACTTTCACTAATCAATGAGTATGGTTTTGTGCATTCAAGTGTAAAATTATTTTTAAAGTCCGCGAGTGTGTCAAAATACTCACCAGCATTTATTGAAAAGGTTGTCGGTTTGTGGGCATACATACTTAGGCTCCCGTAATGAGAACCACTGCTTGTCGATATATTAAAATTAGGCTTGTTCACATAAACCTCAATTAGACTGCCACGATGACCATTTACAACTGTATTAATATAAGTGTAACCGTATCCTGTTGCGGTGACTACTCCGTTTTTATCAACTGTCGCAATTTCGGGGTTGGTAGAGGCAAATGTAAATGGATCGTGGCGCGTAAAATCAGGATATTCGGTCTTGAGTACTGTCTGTTCTCCAATTCTATTGAAAACTATATGTCTACTAGTAATTTCAACATAGTTAGGAGTGCGTAGGTCGTAAAAGCCTACCGCTGTATTTGCAATTTGCCCTAAAACAGCGCCGCATTGTATTGAAGTGAATACGATTACCAAAATAAACAAAATTTTGCCGAGCTTAAATGGTGCTGGCGCATTTATAACCTTGAGGTCGAGAAGTAGGTGCAAAATTGATACAATAAAGAAAATCGTGTACGAAATTGCGGCTACTATGAAAAATTCTTGTACTTGCTCGCCTGTGTAACCTAAGTAGAAGTAACACGAGAGCGCTAGAGCAAACAGCGCTAAAATTAACACGCTCTTTAGAATAGTTATTGCTTTGTGTCCAGGTCGAATTAGCGTAAGGAATACTTGTATTAGGGCTATTCCGATCGTTAGACCTATGGAGCCCCAAATTAAGTGCGTAGGCAGAATATCTAATACTAGGTCGTAGCCTGCGAGATAGCCAAAGCCAATAACCGCCACTATTAGTGCCGCCCAAATGAGGATTAACTGTATAATTGTCATATAGTTGCGGCGAAAAAAGTTGTATCCTCGCGTATTTAGGTCTCCTTTAGCAGCCGCGGGGGCGGGAGTGGTATCGCCGAGTAGTTCGCCAATTGAGATATTAAAAATTTCGGCAATGTTAGCAAGAGTATTTAGGTCAGGTTCGCTAGCACCGAGTTCCCACTTGCTCACGACCTTGTTAGAAATATGTAGTTTGTCCGCTAGTTCTTGCTGGGTCATATTGTGAGATTTTCGTAGCATACTGATTTTCGAACCTATGTTTATCATCATTTGTTAACTCCTTTTTTTGTTTTTGAAAATTTTAGTTGTATCGTGGTTCTTAATTTATTATATAATATATAGTGTATAAAAAGCAAATAAAAGTATTCTCTAAAATATGGAATAAGTCTATAATTTGGCGAGAAAGTAGTTTTTAGTGAATTTTTCTTTAATTTGTAGAAAAAACAAAGTGGCGGAGATTATTTTGTGCGAAGCCGGTGCGAAAGCGCACACCCGATAAATAAGCGGCAAAGAGTACAAGGCTGGCGCGGAAGTATACTTTTCTAATTGTAGCGGTCACTCACGCGCCAGACTTCCCGTAAACGGGAAGGCATCCTGAGCGCCGACCCGCGTAAGCCCTTAGACGAAGGATCTATTCCGCTTTATTATATTGTCGGGAGTGCGCCTACGCACTGCGCCGAAATCTTTATTCGGCTTGTAAAACTTAAAAAATAATAAACCCCACCTCAAAAAGCATCTAACTTTTAAGGCATAGTTTTTAATAATATATTTTGTAAGAATTCAATCAGCAAAAAATCATCAAAAAAAATACTAAAAAACCTTAAAAAACACAAAAAAAATAACAAAAAAATCGCAAAAAATGCGATTTTTTTTGATAATTATTTAACAATAAAACTACACTTTTAGAAGTTAAATACCTCTTTAGTGTGGTTTGTTTGAAATCTTTAATAAATTGTAATTAAATTACATTTTTATATTTTTCTTTTACTTCCTCTACGATTTGTTTCATTTCCTTATATAATTCATAAGGCTTTTCGACATGCGAGAAGTTGTATCCAACAGCCTTTGAGGTCGCCATTGGGCTAGACATACTGCCAAAAGTGATTGTGCCAGTTTCCTGCTTTAAAACTTTGTCTACGAATCCCACCTTTACATTAAGCGCCCCAACATAACGCATATCCAGGCTCTTAAAGTCGATTCCGATTATTCCCGAACGAATTAAAATACGAGAATTTGTGTACGCAAAATAGTTGTTTTTATAGTAAATTGCGGCAAAAATGCCAGTGCATATAAACACCAGCACTATGACCCCCACAGGGATTAAAAAGTATTCCCAAGGGATTACCTCCTCAAAGCAAAATGGTAAAATTCCTACGATTGCTATCCAGACATTTATCCAAAAAGCGCTCAAAAACCAGTATACAAAAAGTTTGAGTTTGTTTGGTTTGATTACACGCAAAATTTGCTCGTTTTTGTCTAGGACATTATCGAAAAGTTCTGCATATTGAATGTTTTTAGACTGTTCAGTGAGTTTTTCCTCTGCCATAATTACTCCTTTATCGTTTTACTATATTATAATATGAAAGACCCCAATAAATCAACTATTTTTATTTAATTTTTTGGTAAAATCTATTTTATCTAATCTTTTAAGAAGAATAATTTGTGATGTTGCATCAAATTCACTTAGAGGTCTATATAAAACACTTTATAATAGAATTTTCTAGTCTCAACCTCTACGGACTAACCCGTTTCGTGTCTTGGTAGGGTGGTGCATGAACACATACCTAATAAATTAATTACAATTATTCCTATTGAAAAAACACAAAATCAAAGCTGAGCATTATTAAGTGTTATAAGCCCACCCTCTATGCTAGCCTAATAAACTAGGTCATCCTGAGTGCCGACCCGCGTTAGCCCCTAGACGAAGGATCTATTCCTTTTGAAATATACTCAAACATAACATAGATAAATATTCAAAGTGAGTAGTTTTACTTATGTTTATCAGCAGTGCGCCCCTGCACCTGAAGGAACTATACCGCTTAATAAAACATTGGTTGATGTGAGAGTGAGGCGCAAGCCGAACGGTGCGAACCCTCGGGTTCGAGTCCGCACACAAAGTGTGCTAAATCGCAGATTTATCTCATCCGCACATAAAAAAGACACCTAAAAAGGTGTCTTTGGTGCGGATGAGAGGCGCGATGCGTTAAGAAAACAGCACGGGCGTGCTGTTTTTAGCCAGCACGGGCGTGCTGTTTTTAGCCAAAGCGGACAGCAAACTCGTTTTGCTGGCAGGCACGAAAGCGTAGCGGCGTGTAACAAGCGTGCGTTAGCGCGGCGCTGTGTCAATAGCGAGCAACTACAAGTTGGTTTAAAAAATTATGTTTAAAATGCGAGCGTCACCGTAGGTTCGAGTCCTCTGCTCGATTTTAATTGTTAAAGTGGTGCGGATGAGAGGCAGTTGGCGGAATAGATAGTCGCCAGTGGCGAGTATCAGCCAACTGGACAAGACCTCTGGTCTTGGCGGGCGTGAGAGTGAGGCGCAAGCCGAACGGTGCGAACCCTTGGGTTCGAGTCCGCACACAAAGTGTGCTAAATCGCAGATTTATCTCATCCGCACATAAAAAAGACACCTAAAAAGGTGTCTCTGGTGCGGATGAGAGGACTCGAACCTCCACGATTTCTCACTAGAACCTAAATCTAGCGCGTCTGCCAATTCCGCCACATCCGCATAAGTATTGTATTGTTTTAAAACATAATATTAGTGGAAAATTAGTGATTAAAGATGTTTTACAACTCAACTTAATCGTTTGATTAACGCTCAACAGAGAATATTTCGCACTCTCTGAATGGAGCGGGCGATGGGAATCGAACCCACATAGCCAGCTTGGAAGGCTGGAGCTCTACCACTGAGCTACGCCCGCGTGAATATAAATATAATAGCACAAAAGGAATCGAATGTCAACGGAATATGCAATTTTTATTGACTTTTATGCGCAAACCCCGTATTATAATATATGGGATGTGCATACAAAAAAATCTCGCTATTTTTTAACCGTTTGTGTATAAAATATCAGCATAATGTTTTTAAATGAATAGTTTGACTCGATTTTGTGCAGGAAAGTGCAAAAAAACGATATATTTTGTAGCAAAAATCATTAATTATAATAAAAATTGCCGCATATGCTTTTGGTTTAAAAAATATTTAAAAACTCCTATTTAATTCATTTTTATTTTATAATTCTATTATAATTTTGAAAGCGAATTGCTAACAGTTTTATGCAAACTTGTTAATGAAAGTAGCAGCTGGATTTTTGGTAAACATATCATAGTTTTTTAGATTGTTGTAAATAATATAAAAAATAGCAAAAAATAGTGAAAAATAACATTAAAAAGCAAAAATATCAATGTTTATTTAAATTTTTAACATAGGAGGTAATTATGATTCATTCCTTGGCTGGTGGGGTTATCCGTGATATAAAAATCTGCGATTTTGCGAAGGTTGAATTGAGTGAATCACACGATGTACGCTGGTACATCAATCCGTTTTTGCAGTTGAAAGTGGGGGATAAAGTGCTTGTTCCAGTTGGTGTAAAAAATGATTTGGTGTTGGGGGTGGTGTTGAAAATTGAGCGAAATGTAAATGAGCAGGTTGCTCCAATTCCAATAAAGCGCGCTAAAGAGGTGTTTAAAATCATAGAAAAATAGCAAAAAAATCAAAAAAACAGCATTTAAATATCATAGTTTAATTTCTATGTGATAAAACCCTTATTGCTTTTTTGCATAGGTATATCTATGGTAATTACTTGTTTTTCTAAATATTTAATATTAATTAAATAAGCATTAATTGCTTGTTTTTTGTGTTTTTTTACAAAAAAACGCAATATATACACAAAAATAAGGTACTATGCATTTGTTTTTACTATGCATAGTACCTTATTTTAATTGTTGGCCTTAGAATAACTGGTGGAGTAGGTGTGTTCGTTAAGTCTTAGTTTTATCTTATCGGCAATTAAAGCAATAAACTCTCCGTTTGTTGGTTTGTCCGTAGGTTCGAAAACTTTGGCTTTAAATAAATCGTTGAGAGCGATAAATTTCCCGTTTGTGTAGCAAACTTCCAGCACATGTCTAATTGCGCGTTCCACTCGTGTTATCGATGTGTCGAATTCGGAGGCAATGCGTGGATATATCTTGGTGGTTATTCCTCTTAGTACTATATGTGGGTTTTTTATGGCAATCTCAATTGCGCTTTTTAGGAAGTAGGCGCCTTCTAGATTTCGCCTTAAACCAATACTGAGAAACACTTCATCAATAAGTGCTGCTATTTCGTATGTTATGTGCGGGTCATAATTATAAAAAATTTCAGTTTTTCCCACACAAAATACGGTTTCTTTAGTGTTGGGGGAGCTGTAGTATTCCAAACGAACTTTGCTTCTATCCAAAAATTGAACAATTTCGGCTACTATTCGCGGGTCGAAGGTTGCAAAAATACAATCCTTATACTGTTCAAGTGTTTCATCATCAATATTGTGAATTACAGCGAAACTTTCACAACCGAAAAATTCTATAAAATACTCACAAAGTTGCGGCTCCTTTTCTTTATTGTTTGCAACGAGAATGAATTTTATCATAACTCATTCCTCCTTTGTATTTTTTTGTATAACAATTGTAACCTAATTTTCTATTTATTGGAAGCAAATTTTATAAAATTTTTGAAAAATTTTCTACAAAAATATTTAAAAAATTATTCATTTTTGTGATTTTTTGTTAATAAATGTGATTTTTTTCTCTAAAATATATTTAATCAAATTAAAATTCCTTTTAAATCTAGGTACAAAAAAATCAATATTATATTTATATTAACTTTTATTTAAATAGATTGGATATTAGTTCAGATGCTCAAAATTTATCAATATTTTTTGTTTTTATTGAATTTTTTATCGTTTTTGCTCTTTCTTTGTTTATTTGAGTGTTTTTTAATAATTATGAATATTAATTGTTTTTTGTCATATTTGAGTTAAGGCGGGTGAGGTGAGTATGTTTTTATAAACTTATGAATATTTTTGAAAATTACTTATTTCCTATTTTGGTTTGATAAAGAAATATGTTCCATGAGTGTGTTATCCTGTGCTGTGCCGTGAGTGTTTTGAGAAGCATTTATTCTGCGTTGGTTCTGTGTTTGAAATATCGTAGGAGGGGGTATTATAGTTTTTGGAAGTTTTCGATTATAGTTTTATGTTTTTTTGACTAAAATAATTCTGAAATTAATGCGCAAGTCAGTTGACAACATTTACATATTGTGATATAATCTAAATGTTATCATCCAGTTTTGAGTTGATGATTATAAGTTAATATTAAATTGAAATTCGGTTATGGAGAGGTACCCAAGAGGCCGAAGGGACGTCCCTGCTAAGGACGCAGTACGGGAAACCGTAGCGAGGGTTCAAATCCCTCCCTCTCCGCCAATGCAAGCGTAAGTCTATGAACACCTAGATTTGCGCTTTTTTGTTTTTGCGGTGCAGGGTGGTAGACCGTTTGTCCACATTTCAACAGTTGGTGCTTGTGAGCAAAGCGAGTAGCCAGAGTTAACTATTCAACCATAATAAAATATTAGAGCCTATTGCGACTAACCCTACGGGTGAGTCGCCAGCATTAACATTTTAATTATGAAATAAATTAAAAGTCTATAATGCTGACTACGAGCCCTACAGGCGAGTAGCCAGAACTAACCACTCAATCATAAAATAGTATGAAGGCCTGTTCTGCCACGAGCGAAGCGAGTAGCCAGCACAAGTATCGCACATCATGCAAAAACGACTAGCCTATGGTGACTACGAGCAAAGCGAGTAGCCAGCACAAGTATCGCACGCAACGCGTGCTTGTGTTTTTTTAATAAAAAAACAAAAAAAATACGAACTATTTAAGTTCGTATTTTGATACTTGTGGTGACCCAACCGCGACTCGAACGCGGGACAACTTGATTAAAAGTCAAGGGAAAGGTACCAAAAAAGCCTTTATTTAAGGCATTTTTTAAATTTTGACACAGTTTTGACACAACTTTTTTACAGAAAAACATAAGTATTAATCATTATTTTTTAAGCAACCTATTTAGGTTGTTTTTAATTTATCTATCTTTAAAAAAGTTTTCATCTAATGTTTCTACTAGTATGCATTTATAATCAAATGCTATGTCTTTAAAATCTCTATAATCTTCAGGCATATATAAATCCTCAATTTCCTCTTTGCATCTGTATATATTTTCATATACATCTAATTTTAATACTAATGCTTGTATAATATCTAATAATTCATTTTTATTAAATTTAGTTAAACCAGTCATAAAAACATTATTCCATATAATTTGAGCCATTTTTTTACGCTTGTTTATACTTTTTTCATAATCTGATATATTTTCAATATTGTTTTCTTTTTTATTCATAATTTTTTACTCCTTAATTTTATATTTTTAATCTTTCAAATAAACATTAAATGTTAAGCCAAACCAAAAATCTATATCATCAATATCATCGTACTCGCAACATAAATATTTGCAAGCATAATATTTTAATCTATCCATAGAATAATGATGAGCCTTTAAGTCCAAAAACTCTTTATATGTAATTTGTACTATTTCTAACATATTGTTATACTCCTTAATTTTATTTTACAGGCGTTGTATATACATATTCGATTTTTGTATATACACTAGAATCTATTTATTTTTTATGTTTCTTTAAATACTCACTAAGAGCATTATCAAAAATTGTACCGAATGTATCGCGGCACCAACCTTGTTTACTAATAATTGCTTTTACTTTTTCATATTTATCACTATCAACTCTAATTGAAATTAATTTATCTTTCATACCATACATTTTGATTTACTTCTTTTACTCTACAAATATTGGGTCTACCTCGCTATCCTCGAGGTCGAATATATCGCGCGCCTTTTTGTAAATGTCCTCGAGGTCGATGTTCATATAGGTAGGTTGCCATAGTTTTTCGGCGCGGTCGAATATACCAGCAAGGTCGAGGCGCTGAACATATGAGGTAAACTTTTCACTTTTGTTTTTAATCTCGAGATTGTGCTTGTTAATAAATTTTTCAAAGTCCTCATCGGTCATATAAACACATTCTTTTTGCGCTTTTTTTAAATTATGCGTACGAAAAAATGATTTGCCGTTATAGGGGACTGCAGACTTGTCTTTACTCATATACTTAGCAAGATAAAAGACAATTTTATCAAAAGCACTTAAATCATTCGTTTTATCAGTGATTGGAATCACACTGCAAAAGCCCTCATTATATACATCGGGGCGGAAGTTATATACCTCATCACCAAGGTTAGTCTCTAAGTAATTTAGATAAAACTCATTAGGAATTGGTTTACCTTTTTTATCTAGCATAATATTACCCTTGCGGTCTTTACGGAATGGTTGTTGGTTAACAGCTCTGGCTAATGCATAATTTAAATCTGCATTACCTATAACTCCGTGAAAATGTAGTTTATTATCATCTGCGTGATATTCCACAACTGCCATTATTTGAATATTAGGGAAGCGATATTGTAACTTTTGCCGAAACTTTTGCCAGGCATATTTGATGTCAGTCTGGCTAGTGCTATCAAGTTTACGGGGGTCAAAGGTCATAGTTATAAAATAGCCCCAATCGTTATTTTGCCCGTAGTTTAGAAAAGAATTAAGTGCGCGGCGCCTAGATTTTTTCTTAGACAATTGAAATCGAGCTAAGGTTGCATTTGGGTTGTTTTTATCTACTTTAGCTAAGACATTATTTTCAATATAGCACCACAATCGTTTGCGACTACTCGTGCTGCGATTACCAAGCAGACAAAACTCCTCGTTATACCGCATAACCTCAACATTGCGGCTATTTTTTTGAATAGTCGTATTTGCAAAGGCTGGCTTAAAATTTCGGCGCTGGCACATTAATTTCAAAATGTCTTTTTGTTTTGAAAAATCAATTTCGCAAAATGGACAATTATGTATACGCTTACAGTGCAGTAGACAATCTTTGCATAACTCCTTATATTCCATTTTTCTCTCCATTTTTTATTTATTATGTGCAAAATTCTTTATAAGTGATACCATTATCAAGTATAATGGTATCACCCGAATCAACGAGCAGACACTCGCCGAACCGCCGGGCTTGTGTTCGGCGAGTGAGTACTTTAGTTTGCTTTTTGCGGTGCAGGGTGGCAGACCGTTTGCCCACATTCCAACAGTCGCATAAAAGCAAAGCATAGAAAGGGCGACCATTGAAATGGGGACAAACTTGGAAAAGTGGAAAAAGCAAACAAGGAAGCCTGCGTGCTTTTACACACTTTACCACAGCCACTGGAAATGTGGAAAGCACCCATCAAGATAGCAAGGGCAGTTTTTCACACATTCCCACACCGCCCAATATTTCGGCTCCTCAAAAAAACAAGCTAAAGCAGTCCACTCGGGGTGGAGTGTTAAGTATCAGGCACCCTAGATGGCTCGAGAGGGCGAACCACCTCCGGGTACAACGACTCGGGCGCCGTAGGCTTTGGTGCGGGCGCGGGCTTAGTAGACTCACGCTCAATCTTTTCGATATTGTACCAAAGCCGCTTGTGAAAAAAGCGCCAAATGCGGCCGTGGGGCATTGTATCAAGTGCACGCTGTAACTTTACTTGAAATTTTGCGGACTGCAACAAAGGCTTGTAATATAACTTAGCGTACTTATGTAACTCATTTTCCGTACTTTTTAAAAACTTGTCCGAGGGCTTGGCAATACCTAATAACTCGTTGCGCTTGTCTATTTCAGAATAGATGAAATCTGTTAATTCTTTAAAATCATTAATAATCATAGTTAACTCCTAAATCTTTTAATACTTTTTTATCGCGTTCGGGATTTTTCCAAAAGCCGAGGGGCGCGGTAAAATAATGGCTATTGTTGTAGCTCACAAAACTTTCACGCGTGAATTGATAGCCTTGTTCAGTGTAGTAGTCTATGGGCATATTATAGTTAATGATGTTTTTATAGAACACAGGGCGAGCAGACTTTGAGTTATAGCAAGAAAAAATATCATAGTCGATACTATCTTTAACTATTTTGCCCATTTTTTCATACTCAAGGTTATCGTTCGCTAATTGGTACTTTTCTGCGATATCACCGCTAGCGAACTCATGATAACACCAAGTAATTTTAGAAACTACACCGAAATCATTTGTGCGAACCTCGATTTTGTCCATTACCAAAAACCGCTCGGCAATTGCGCGTAGATTGATATCTATGTTACCTAATCGTTGGCAAGTCATATAGACATTATAATCACCGTGCCTATGTAGTTGGTACCAGCGGTAGACTTCCTCACGCAAATACTTAGACATACGGCTATCATAATACCGTTGCGCCTCATCTAGGAAAATTGTGCTAAAGGGCGGAATAAAACTGGAAGTAGTAAACAATGGAATAGCCACTCCTAACCAAAATCCATCAATGTTGTATGTAGCGTATCGGCGACCGTATGTAATGCTTGTATCGGAATAAACTAGGTGCTTTTGGGGAGGGAGCGTGAGGGCACAACCGCTATTATTCAAAGTATTAAACTCACGCTTGCACTCAATATACTTAGCCCTACCGTTTAGCATATAGTCTACTGCAAGTTTGGCTAAGTATGAGGATTTACCAGCACCCGGAATGCCTGTGATAAATATTAGCATTTTTCTACTCCAAATTATTGACTTTTTTGTTATTTTTGCATATAATATTATTAGAATTAGTTCAGCCCAAAAGGCCATAATTTGCGGAAACGCAACACGGAACTAATTCTTTTTTATTTACCTTTTTTCTTTTCTATAGCAAAATACGCAACTGTCTTTTTATTGCGTTTACCGTTATCATCGTAAAAATGATTAACTATTTGCTTTTTAGCAGTGTTATTTAAATTACAAACATCACCTTTATATTTTGGCTTTTTACCTTGAATAGTAGATATAATCATTCCCGGCATATTTGTATCAACTTTCCCAACAAAAGAATAATTACTATTTAATTTATACTTACCATTTTTACATTTTACCCAAGCTTCCTCGGCAGAAATTAAGCGAACACCCTTATTTTTTAAATTATAATTTACACTTGACATATTCAACTCCTTTATGTTATGATAATAATGCCATCGCCCCTATAAACAGGGGAGCCACGGTGAATTCGCGTGGACAAGAGAGAACATAGGCTTTTAGTGTAGACTCTCTAACCTAAGCACTTATGAAATTTTCATAAGTGCTTTTTTAATGGCAAATGGTACGGGGTTTTTAAAGATACCCCGATAAACTTTAATTAGAATGCAAAGTAAAAACAGAACTATTTTCGTTAACAATTAATTCAAGAGTGCAATTTAAGTCTGTATTTGTTATAATAAAAGAACCAACTTCCGAATAATTTTGATAACTACCATTATATAATACCAATCTATTTTTATCATTGAATGAAATCAAGAAATAAATAGAATCACCAGTGTAAATACAGCCATTGCTTAAATAGAAATTTTCATTATTTATAACGGAACTAGAACCACCCGTATAACTGAAATAACCATTAACATCAAAACTATAATCATTAGACTTAGTATAAACAAATGATGTCATTGTAAAGCTAGACCAATCATCAGAAAAAGTGGCAGTAAGGCTTAAAGAACCATTAAAATGGACCTCATAACCACTAACAACATCTACATAACCAAACTGAATTAAAAGGTCACCAGAAAGAAGTATAACTATACCGTTGCTAGAAATATACAACGCACCATTATTACTAGAATAACAACCAGCAAAAACACACTCATACAATACATAATAAGTATTATTATTAGTTAAATTATCATAATTTAGATTAGATAATTTACTAGAAAAATCATTGCTGGTAAATACAGTTTGAGTAAAGCCAGGCTTAGCAGGAAGTGTGGCGCTTTCACCAATTGATACAGTTTGTGTGCCTAAATTCTCACCAGTCTCAATATTTACAAACGATACAGTCTTTTTTAATTCTTTCCACACCGCTATAAATGTAGTATTAGCAGTGATTTGCGTGCTTGTAACGGATACTATGTCCGTACCGTTTAAACTCCACCCTAAGAACTCATAACCTGTTTTGGTGGGTGCTGTGGGTTCGGTAGGGTAGTTACCAGACTGTACTATTTGCGAGTTGTGGGTAGAATTATCACTCTTAAAGGTAACATCATAACTGTATGTATATGTGGCAGTAAATATAGTGTCCGCGCTAATTATATAACTAGATACATCTACCACACTACCGCCAACAGTCCAGCCAGCAAAAGTCTTGTATTGTGTGCTAGTAACAGACACATTCTCAGCGTTCGCATACTCGCCGTTACGCACTGTTTGGGTAGATACAACGCTAGTGCCATCGTTAAACTGTACCGTATGAAGTTTTGTAAACACGGCGTAGAAGTTAGTATTCTTAGTTATTGCATACTCCGAGGTATCAATAACAGTAGTACCATTGAGGCTCCAACCATCGAACTCATAGCACGTTTTAGTAGGTTCGGTAGGGTCGGCGGCAAAACCGTTAGACACGATAATCTGCTCCGATACAGGTTCATTGTCTACATAATAAGTCACATCATACTTGTATGTACAGTTAGCAACTATTTTTGTGCTTTCATTAAAGGTGTATGTATTAAGGTCTATTTGCTCGCCATTTACAGTCCAGTAATTAAACACTACATATTCAGTACTTGTTGGCTCTACAATAGACACCTTGCTACCTTTAGCGATAACTTGTACATTGTATACACTGCCGTTAAACTCGGCGGTAATCACAACTTGGTTGCCACTCTCTAACCCTGCGATGTACTCCTCATAATATGCAATAGAGTTTTCTAATTGCGTAATTTTCGCTTGCAAATTAGATACAATACCGCTATTGTTGTTTATTTGCAAAGTTAAGTTAGAAATTTGAGTATTCAAAGACACAATTTGAGTATTAAGATTTGAGATAGTTTGTGCTTGTAACTCATTTGTACTTTGTAGCTTAGATACGAGATTATTAAGACTAATAACGGTGCCGTTAAGGGTGTTAATCTCGTTTGTTTTAGCGCTTATTTGTGCATTTAAATTAGTAATTTGATTTTCAAGCCCTAGCTTAACTTGTTCTAATTCTGCAATCTCTGCAGTATTAGACTCAGCCTCGGACTCGAGTTCAGCGATTTGTTTATTTAGATTAGTAATTTGAGCATTTAACGAGCCAATAGTAGTCTCGTTTTCGGTTATGTCTGCTTGTAACTCGCTAATTTGCTCCTCGTAGTTAGATACTTTTGTATTTAAAGTTTGAATAGTTAATTCGTTTTCAGTTTTGGTTTGAGTTAGATTAGTTACACTTGCCTCTAACTCGGTTTTTTGAGTTGTGAGAGTCTCTACTTGAGTTGTTAAAGACTCGTTGCTTGCCTTTAAGGTCTCGAGGCTCGATTGAGCGGTAGACAAGTCGCTAGAGAGTTGGAGCTTCTCAGCTTGCAACTGTGCGATTGTCTTATCGTACTCATCTTTTGCCTGCAAGGCGGTATCGTAGCCCGATTGCCAAGCTTTGTCGTAGTCATCCTTTTGTTGGTAGTATAAAATGCTAGACCAAATTAGGAATACTTCGAGACCTATAAATAAAAGGCAAGCGATTGCTATTGCTATGCCTTTTTTAGTCATAAAAACCTCCGTAAATCATTATTTAAAAAAACTTGCAACAGTTTCAACATTTTCCTCTAAGTTACCAGAGGTATCAGGGTCAACAGGTACTTCGGGGTCAATAGGTGCAGCTGACTCAATACCCCAAATTGTGTTCCAAGAGTCCACAAATGAGGTGCCATCAACCCCGGCTTTTATCGCTACAGCAATCACAAAAATCACACAAGCAACAATAATAAAGCCTACAACTGCAGCAATAATAGTACCGATGTTATTGTTTCTATAAGCCATTAGTGTACACTCCTTTTATTAAATTTGAGCCCGAGCGGGGCTGGTATAGTAACCTGTATAGCCGGTTAACTAATTACCGCTTGCGTAATAATTGTCTAGTATCAGTATGCTCACCTGAAAAACATACTGAATGGTATAGCAACCACTAAAGTAGGTTGGACTAATTACCACTATAGACCTTGTATGTACTTAAATATGTAGTACGGGGAAGCAATTAGATACCATATACCCAAGCCTAAGTATTTAAGTACATACCATAGACCAATGCCTAAGTATTTAAACACAAATACAATTGCCTTAAATAACCAAGTGAACAGGGTGATAATATACGGGAACAATACAACAATTAAAACAACCGCAAGTACTCCTATTACTATACCAATAAGTGTTTTAATAAGTGTTTCTAACCAATCAGGTAAATAGTTATTATCAGGCTCCAAATCACTTGATTGATAATCATCTACAACACCCAAGTTAAATGTTTCGCCGTTTGCATCAAATTTAAGGCGCAATACACTTACATTTGTTACTTCTGTACCATTTTCATAGGTACTCCCAGAACCTGAATTTTGAGTATAATCAGTTTCGAGATAACGCAAAACATACTTGCAATTTTTTATATTGTTTTCGGTTTCGTTTGTTAAATCTTCGTTTGAAATAAATTCATCTATTGTTTGAATACGGCTCCAACCAACATTTGAAAACCCTACGCCGTCTACGCTTTGTGTGTTTGTAAGTTCGGCAATTTTAGTTGTAGGGTCGCCATAAGTCCAACGCTCGCCAAGAATTAAACTAACAGTACGCGTATAACTGCGAGCGGTGTATGTAACATCAGCTTCAAGCAAATTATCTATTTGCCTGTTTGTATTAAAGGCTACAAAATGGCTATCACAACTTTGAGAACCAAACCAAAAACCGCTTAAATAACGCAATGTACCGCGGTACTCATCTATTATCTCTATTGTTTCAGACACTTCGCAAGTATAACTTACTACACCATCAACAGTGCTTGCTGTATACAGTTTCCCAACTGTATAAGATACTTGCTCCGTTGTATTACCATTGCCTGTGTCTTTATCTATATCTTTATTCCAAGGGCGAAAAATAGCAGTTATATCATAATATCGTAACGCGTCTTCGAGCACTTCAAAATCTAATACTTTATATTTGTATAAAGTTTTATTTGAATTTACAAACTCTAAACTATAATCTAAATACTTTGCGTTATCATTTATACCTGTGGAAAAACGCATAAGGCTAGCCCGCAAGTCGAGGGCTTGTCCGCTAGGTTGGTATACATAGACTAACAACTCACCCGCGGTACTCTCGGCAACTTGGATAACTTGTAGGCTAGTATTTTTATCGTTCTCTGGATACTCAGAAAAATCAAATTCGGGGTCTTTTTGTAAGTCAGTCAGGACATCGCTACCGTTCTCAAAGTCCGCGTAAATAGGAGGTATAGATAAAGTACACAGTAGACACGCTATAATCAATATAGCGGACACTATGTACTTATATAGCAATTTTTGTTTAGACTTTAACATAACTCACTCCTTACTGGTAACCGCTATGCATAAAAGGAAGGAAGTATGACATGAAACCTAAAAAACATAGCGGAATGGTAACCGCGTGGAAATTAAAAGGAAATTCTATGAAAACAAATAAAAAGAGAAAACAAAACTAAAACCACGCGGAATGGTACGGCAACCACTATAGCAGGTTAGACCGATTACCGCTTATTAAACTAGAATGGCATTGGCTCGTTTGTTTCGGCAAGTTTGGAGCAAGCCGCGGTTAAATCTACGCCATCGCAAACAACTTTATAAAATTTATAGTCCGTAGTTTTTGCATACTCGTAGGCGTTTGATGTAATTTGCAACTTATCGAAACGATGTAACTTTGCGAGCAATTGATTAATATCAAAGTTAGGCTCGCGTACAGATGATATGTATCTTATTTTGCCACTAGATAAATCATTGTCTCGTATATCAACTAATAGGGTTAACACTAACTTTTTAGTCCCTAGGGGCACCCATTTTTCGCCCTCTTTTTTAACTTCATCTTGAATACCTGCACTTAGTAAATAAACATCCTCAAATAACATTTTGTTCATAATAAATACCTCACTAAAATAAATTTTTACGCCGAGCAATTCGGCAATGGTGCTAGATTTTTTCTAAAACCTAGCAAAACAGGGGGAAATTAAAGGTTAATAACTACACGAGATGTACTAGAACCTCTGCGAGTATTCGTTCTACGATTAGTACTTTTGCGATTGCGCGATGTTCTACGCATATTTGTTCTACGATTGTTGTATGCCATAATACACTCCTTTTACTAAATATTTTTCTGCGCCCGCTCTAGGGCAGTGGAGGAGTAACAGGGAATTGCACCCCGTTTGGATGGAGAAAACCAAAACTATTTACTCCGTAAATAAAGCAAGCACTGTTGGAAGTCCGCGGCTTACCGAGTTTACCCTCGCTTTATTGTGTTTGATTATGCCATGTTCGTACGCACATATAGCAACCGTGTTCACTCACGGGGCGCCCTAACCCTGCATCCTACAAACGCCTTGGCGCAGCCCCTTCGATTTCGCTCGCTGCACCTACCAAAATAACTACATTTTCTCACGCACTAATGCGATAATATAGTCCGATAATGTGGTATATTTACGACTCTTAGCAACTTGTTTTGTCACAAATTCGTAAACATCCTTAGGAAAAACAATTGAACAACTAGCAATATCTTTAGAGTCTATTTCTTGTTTAGGAAACTCCGATAAATCTTGATTAGTCTCAATCACTTTATTTACTCTACCGCCCTTTAGTCCTTTTACAAAGCTTCGAATTTCTGCGCGTGTAGATTTTGTTGTTAATAATCCTAGACTAAATGCCGTTTTTATTGAGTCTAACTCAAGGGGGAGGAGTTCCTGCAATTTAGAGATACTATATTCGTGTAACTCGGGGACTTTGTATTTTTTGTCGCCGGCGACAAAATCTATAAACCTACCCGAAATATTCAACAAGGTATATATGTACCGCTCAGAAAGTCCAAAAAACTTGGCTAACAACTCGGTAAAACGGTAATCTTTATTAATTCTAGCGTTATTGATTATATCTTGATCGATTGACTTACTACCTTTACAAGTTTGATACAACTCATAGATATTGCATAACAGGGCGAAGTCATCCCGGAGGTTAGAGCGGAATATTTTTTCGAGATTGAGTATTAAAGTTTGTTGCTCTATCGATAAAGTTTGATTAATACCGCTAAAATAGTTATTTATAAAAAAGTCATCTAACATTATTTAACCTCTTTGATTAGTCGTTTACGCATGTTTTCAAGTTTCTTTTCATAATTTGGGTTAATTTCAGGCAAAGGTTCAACAGGTTGTTTTGATTTCTTTTTTAAATCAATTACACGGCGGGTAGGGGAATAAACCAAAATATTATTACTATCAAAATACCAATGCATTTTAATCACCTAAATCATTATTTTTATTATCAAGAAATTTCATTACTTGATAATCAATATCAGTTTTTAAAATGGACAAATCAAAAGAATTAGATATACTAATACAAGTGGTTTCATCAGAACTATCAAGACAATCAAGAAGAAAAGCAAAGCAAGAAATTAAATCTTTTAAATGACCGTTATCAAAAATAGCAATTTGTATATTATCTTTTGTTTGTTTATGCTCACCGTTTATTAACTCCATTAACTCTGCTTTTAAATCTTTTTCGTTTTTGTTTTCACTCATTGTCTAACACTCCTTTTACTGTTTAAAAAATATTAAAAATTAATATTTTTTCATTAGAATTATATTAATAATTAATATAAAAGTCAAACAAAAATAACTAAAATCAATAAATTTTTAAAAAATTTTTAAAACAAATTGCAAATTTTAAAAGACTATACTATAATAGAACAAAAAAAAGGAAAACAAAAAATGACAAAACTAAAATTAAAAGAGATACGAGAACAAGCAAATTTAACGCAAAAAGAACTTACGGAAAAATTAAAATTACATCCTATGACATATAATAACTATGAAAAAAATAGATGTGAACCAAACATTGATTTATTAATCAAAATAGCCGACTTTTATGGAGTCTCACTAGATTACCTTTGTGACCATAAAACTCAAAACACAAATGACATCGGCTACTTAACCGAAAGCCAAAAGCAACTACTAGAATTAATACAAGAATTAAACGAAATAAATACAATAAAAGCAGTTAGTTACATTAGTGGACTCATTGCCGGACAATAATAATCAAAAACACTTGACAAGATATGTTATACTAATATTAGTTATTATATTTCTATAACATATCAATAAACATATAATAAAGAGGAAAATGTATGGAGAATATAATAACAGTTTCAGGAAGATTTGATTCCAGAATAAATTCTATTTTGAATTTAATAGGTATGCTGGATAATAAAATTAAAGAGTTAGGTGATTTAGATGAAGTAGAAAAAGTAATAATTGATTTAGAAAATTTAGAATATATAGATTCAAATGTGTCGGTTATTTTATTTGCTTATGTTAAATACTTATGTAACAACTTTGCATTCAATATGGAATTAGTGGCTCCTTCAAATGAAAAAGTTACAGAGGTATTATTCAAAAACAATTTTTGTTCATTATGGAATGATGAGGGTATAAAAGATTACAATGGAACCTATTTAAAAATTACAGAATGCTCAAATATAAATGATTGTGTTCAATTAAATATAAATAATCTATTACCTAAATTAAAACAAATTAACATGATAGATGATGATGCTTTTGAGTTAATAGGTGCAATTTTAGAAATAAATCAGAATGCGTTTCAACATGGCAAATGTGATATTCTGTATGTTTGTGCACAATTTTTCCCGAATCAACATGAATTAAAATTAACATTATTTAATTTTGGCAAAACTTTTAAACAAAATTTAATTTCATATCTCAAAAATAGAAAAGAAAATACAAAACTAAATTATAGAGCGATAAAATGGGCAACTGAAAATGGAAACACAACAGATAGTAATTCTGCTGGCACTGGATTAACAAGATTTATAGATGTGCTTAAAAAATATAATTCAAATTTAATTATAATATCAGATAATGAAATTTTATTAAATAATGAAAAGGATGATTTTAGCGCAAATTTAATTAATATCAATTTAAAAGGATGCCTAATTAATGTGATTTTTCACTTAAATGAATTAAATTGTATAAAATAACCATATATCTATTGAATTTTATAAAAAAAAAGTGTATAATTTAATAAAGAGGTAAAAAAAATGAAAATTAACATTTTTGAATACACAGGTAATTATGGTGTAAGTGTCGATATAGGTGAATTAATTGCTAAAAAAATAGAAACCGCTTTTCAGACAGAGAACGATGTAACATTAGATTTTAAAAATGTAAATATTGTAATAACAGCATTTTTATATGCTGTAATTTCAAACTACTACTTAAAACAATTAAACAAAGAAAATAAAACGATGAATATTATAAACTTATCAGCTCCAGCAAAAATAGTTTTAGAAAGAGCAATTAATAGTGCCAAAAGCAAAATACAAAATAATTAAAAGTTTAAACGATCATAAGATTTTAAAAACTGATAAGTTTTTCTTTGATGCGAATGTTTGGTTATATATATTAAAAGATGAGGGTACAAAAGCTGGTAAAAAATATATAGAATTTTTAAAAAAAATTCTAGAAACAGATGCTTTGATAATAGCCAATCAAGAAGTTATATCAGAAGTAATATATAGATTTTTAAAAGATGATGCAAAACAAAAAGGTTATGAACAAAAGTTTAAAGAATATAGGAATACAAAGTATTATAGAGATTGTTTTAAAGTAATATCAGCTATATTTATACAATTATTAGATAATAAAAAATTAAGTTTTCAATCAATTGATTTCACAAATGATGATTTTAGAAATTATTTAATAATGAATACAAGAGAACAACAAAGGAATATACTTGATTATAAAGATTATATTTATACAATTTTTTCAAAGAATAGAAATTTCATAATAGTAACCCATGATAAGGACTTTGCTTCGTTAAGAATTGATAATATGATATTAACAGCAAACCCAAAAATTATAGGAGAAAAAATCTACCCTCATAATTAAAAAATAAATACATTATAATCTCCCTAAAAATAGGAGGAAACACTATTTTTACAAGGAGATTTTATTTATGCAAAAAAATGTACTAGAAACTTTTTTAAAAGGTCGCAGAGGCGCAAGCAGAACAACTGGACAAGGCTAAAAACGCCAACATTGCGCTAACCGAACTACTACGCGGAATGTTGGATGCCGAAAAGAACAACCAAAACTGTAAAGAAACTTATGTTTTTCAAAATCAACTTGAGGAGCAATTTATGAAAAATGTAAGTAATAGAAAAGATGGCCGAAAAATTATACGAATTCAAAAAGATAAAATTGTTTATACCAAATATGCGAAAACCGATAAAGAAGCCAAATTAAAAATTAAAGAAATTTTACAAGAAATAAAGAATGGCAAGAATATTAAAACAAAATATACTTTATTTGAGTGGCTTGATTACTGGTACGAAAATTTTAAAAAACCTTTTGTAAAACAAAATAGTAATATACCACTATACATAAAAAATATAAAAGAAAACTTTCAAAACCTTAAACTCGAAGCTTATACTACGGACAAAATACAACGAATAATGAACACATACAAACTATCACGAACGAAAGAACTTGTATTTTTATATCTAAATGCAAGTTTTGAAAAAGCAATTGATTTAAAAATAATTAATCATAACCCTTGCAAGGCTGTAGTAAAGGAAAGAAAAATAAATAATAAACGAATTGCCTTTACATTTGATGAGCAAGTAAAAATCATAAACGCAATAAAAGGAACAGACATAGAACGCGATATTTATATTTATTTGTTTACAGGTATGAGAAAAAATGAATATAAACCTGATGAGATATTAAACAATCTAGATACCCAAAATAATACATTAAAAATTGAAAGCGAGAAAAAGCGCAGCGAAAAACCTGTATACAGAATAGTAGATTTAACACCAGCAATGATTAAACTAATTCAAACACCACCAGCACATAAGCAACTAACTACACAATACATATACCTACACTTTAAAGACATATTAAAACAATTAGGTATAAATGGGGGAATACACACGCTAAGACATACCTTTGCAACAAATTACTATTATATGGGTATTTCAGATAAATTGCGCAGTGTTTGGTTAGGACACGAAAAAGTAGATATGACACAAGATATTTATACAAATATTGACCGTAGTATTAGCAAAGAAAAACTAATAAATCTTTATAAAGATTTAATTTATCAAATTTGACACAGTTTTGACACAGTTTTTTATTAAAAAAAGTACCAAAAATAAGAAAAAAGCTTTTCGACCGAATTTGCCGAAAAGCCTTTATTTAAGCCAAAAATCGTGGTGACCCAACCGCGACTCGAACGCGGGACAACTTGATTAAAAGTCAAGTGCTCTACCGACTGAGCTATTGGGCCATATACACCAAAAAGGTGCTGTGGCAGGGGTGGCAGGATTTGAACCTACGCATGCAAGAGTCAAAGTCTTGTGCCTTACCGCTTGGCTACACCCCTATAAGGGACTTGCGCATATAAATTGCTGCCCATGGCAGGGGTAGAAGGATTTGAACCCTCGGATGCTTGAGTCAGAGTCAAGTGCCTTAACCGCTTGGCGATACCCCTATGGAAAAAGTGGCGAACCACTATTTAATGGGGTGAATAGTGGGACTCGAACCCACGACCTCCAGGGCCACAACCTGGCGCTCTACCAACTAAGCTATATCCACCGTAAAAGTGTTCATACTATATTAATTAATAGAGGAGCAAAACATTCAACCCACCAGTGCACCCAGAGGGACTCGCCCCGTTTAAGCTTCGGCTTTTCCGCAAATACTGTGTCGTGTCGAGTATTTTTGCCTGCTAATGTACGCTAGTACATTGCGCGCCCAAAAAACTCTCACTCCTTGTCTTTATGAAAAATACTCGCTTAAAAGGCGGGCTTGTGCCGGGGCACTGAAAACTCGCCACTGGCGACTTTTCCTGGCGTGCCCGTTCGAGTCCCACTACCGCGCACCTGCATTGAAGGTATCGAACCTGAGGATTCGTACCCACTGGTGCACCCAGAGGGACTCACTCCGTTACGCGAAAATTTCGCTTCACTTTCATGCCGGGGCACTGAAAACTCGCCACTGGCGACTTTTCCTGGCGTGCCCGTTCGAGTCCCATTACCGCGCACCTGCGTTGAAGGTATCGAACCTGAGGATTCGTACCCACTGGTGCACCCAGAGGGACTCGAACCCCCAACCTTCACCTTAGAAGGGTGTTGCTCTATCCTGTTGAGCTATGGGTGCATTATCATCGTTTTACCCTTATAAAACGCATAAAGCACCTTATAATTACAAGATGCTTATTCATAATATCATAAATTTAGATATTAGTCAACATTAATTTGATAAATTTTTCAATTATTTTTAAAATTTTGTGTAACAAAAATCATTAACATTGCGTGCAAAATTTGACAAACATAGGATAATTTAATAAAATATAAAAAAGGTGAAATTATGCGCAATTTACATTATTTTATTAAAAAGTTTGGGACAAAAACGCTATCCAAGTTTCCATTTAATGAGGTAGATGCTTTGATTTTGAGTCAAATGGCGTATCTCGATTTTGAGGGGTTAGTAGGGGGCGTTAGTGATAACTTGCCCGATGTCAGGCTAACTACTTTAATCACGAAAGCAAACATAAAGAAAATGGTACATGGCACAATGTCCCCGCATATGAATGCACGCCTTTTGCGTTTAATTTTAGATAGCCCTCGCTACAGCGAAATGAGGGTGAATTATTTCCGTAGCCGTTTTGATGAAAGCATAGAGTTGCAGTTTTCTGCTGTTGTTTTTAAACTTGATGATATCAATTTTGTCGCCTTTCGCGGTACTGACCTTTGGCTAGTTAGTTGGAAAGAGGACTTCAATATGACTTTTATGGATGCCACTCCATCGCAGCAAGAATGCCTCAAATATATCGAAAATATCGCGAATTTAATCGAGGGCGATTTCTATGTCGGGGGTCACAGTAAGGGCGGAAATCTCGCGTGCTTTGCGGGCCTTTTTTCCGAACCGAGTTTACAATCGCGAATGATAAAAATCTTTGATTTTGATGGTCCTGGGTTTAAATACGATGTGTTTAGTCTAGAAAAATATCAAAAAATTATTGAAAAAATCAAAAAATATATCACTCGCGACTCAATGGTCGGGGTAATTATGCACAATGTGCCAAAGTACGAGGTCGTGCATTGTTATGGTGTGTTTATAATGCAGCACGACCCCTTTAGGTGGCGTGTGACCAAAGATGGGCGCCTTGATATAACAGAAAGTACGACTCTTAATTGCAAGGTCTTTGAGCGTGCTACTAAGGTGTGGCTGGAGAAATACCCCGAGGCTGAGCGCATAAAAATAATTGAACTACTATATAACCTCATAAATACATATAAAAAGTCCACCATACTCGATT
Source organism: uncultured Christensenella sp. (assembly GCA_949287685.1). Taxonomy (GTDB): domain Bacteria; phylum Bacillota; class Clostridia; order Christensenellales; family UBA1242; genus UBA7867. The sequence goes on from CASEHF010000013.1 coordinate 42,845, forward strand.
TTAGGAATAAGAGTTTAAAATACTTACACGCAATTCATAAACGCTATAAAAGTTTGGACAAAGAAACTACCGCCTACTTAAAACAAACTCTAAAAGATTATTGGAGCCTTTACCACACGGTGCGAAAAGATATGAAAAACGAATTAAAAGCGGCAAAAAAGCACAAAAAATAGACAAAATCAAAGTATTGTCTAATTTTATTTGATAAGTGGCGGGTTTTGTGGTACTATAATAACAGGATGAGTTTTATGGAGGGGAGTTATGGATACCAAAAAATCTCGCCCGTTATTGCTTGCGGGCGAAATAATCGCTATCGTGGTTTTTTCGTGTTCGGTGTTTTTTTATGCTATATACGCATACGCGCTGCTCATTGCGGGGGCGCTAACGGAGGGCTTTACGGGTTCAGTTGCGGATACGACCGAAATTTTTATAATGATTTATTACTTGTTTGGACTAATGCTTGCTTCGGTCGTGGGATTAATCATTACGAGCGTGGCTTGTGCTAGCGTAAATGCGCCAATTGAAAAATTTAATAAAAGGCAAGGTTTACTCATTACATCAATTGTGTTAACGCTACTGATAGTGCTTGCATCACTTTTGGGCGTGTTAGTTACGAACTTTATCAGTCTAGTAATAGTGGTGGCGCTAATTGTGGCTGCCGTGTTAATGAGTATAGGGCTAGGCAACGGGCGCACCGATGCGAAAAAGGTAGGTAGCGAGCAACCGCAAAATATAGAGACAAATACTCAAATTTTTAGCGAATAAATTGTATTTTGTGTGTTTTTTATTGCAAATTAGACAAATTTTATCATTTATCTAATTTTTCTTTGACATATTTTATACTGTTTTGGTATAATATAACTATATATTTAAAAGGAGTTGTTTTATGGAAAACAAAGTTTCTAGACCTTTGTTGCTCACGGGATTAATTATCGCCCTCGTTGTATTCGTGATACTCACTATTTCGAGCGTGATTGCGATGACTATGATTCCTGCGCTATTGGAGGCATTGAGTGGTGGTAGTGCAGATGCATTAGGCGATGCAATGGTCGGGATGATGATGTTTATGTTTATCATTATTGCTGTTTTTTCTATCTTGGGTGTTGTATTCTCCGCCATTTCCATTTCTCGCTGGAATTTACCGCCTGCTGAGTTCGACAACAAAAAGGGTCTAATCACTACGACTTTTGTATTCTGTGTAATTATTGCAGTGCTAGAATTGCTCAGTTTAATCAGTGCATTTGATGTTTTGAACCTGATTCTAACCATTGTATTAGTGGTTGCCGCTGTGTTTATTATGATAGACCGCAATAAGAACAAAGCTTTACTCGAAAAGGCTAAGGCTGACACGCAAAACGCAGCATTGGCTAGCCAAGCGAGTGAGCCAGCAAATGCATCAGAAAACAAAACAGAATAGTTGTAAAAGAAATCTCTACGGAGATTTTTTTGTTTTAACAATAGTCTATTAGTTGATTATTAAACGGTTGCTAGAATTGGTGGGGTTATCGATAATTATTTTTATTTCATATGGAGTTTTGAATTATTGCCTAGTGTTTTAGTTGGAGGAATCTTTTAAATGCATAGAAAAAGCATCATTTGTTTGACAAATTGGTAATTTTATATAATAATTTAGATAAATAAATTTAAGGAGTAAATAATATGGATATTAATGCCGTTGTGGATGTGCTTTATGATATAAAGCAAGAAATAAAAATGCAGAGGTTAGATTTTAGTGACCAAAATGGTATGATAAAGGAGTAAAATGACATGCTGCAGAGGCAGTTGCGTTATTTAAATGAACAGAATAACTTGTTGAGCGACCAAATCGCTTTGTTAAAGACTCAAAACGATCAGTTGAGTATGCTAGTTGAAATGGGTAAAGTTGAAATGGCTGTGTTGGAGGAGAGGTGGAATAAAGAGCACGGGATTTCAGTCAGTCAATCGCAAGACAAACAAGGGGGCAAGCGCGATACTCAGACCAAGTTAGATGAAAAACCACAAGATAAGGCGGGGCAAGGCTACGATAACGATAGGGAAATGTTCTAATTGTGTTTTGTTGCTGTTGGTAAAAAACGAAAGTTTAGTAGTTTAAGATAAAGGTGTAGTTTATCTCTTTTAGAAAATAGTCTAAAAATGATACATTTGGGCATAATTTGTTTGACAATTTGATTTAAAATGTGTATCATAATTGTAAGCTAAATGTGGCAATTACTACTTTTGGCGAAAAATTTAAAAGGATGGTATACCGACTTGATGAAAATTACTGACATTCGCATTCGTATCGTTAAGAAGGATGACAACAAACTAAAGGCTGTTGCATCAATGACTATTGACGATTGTTTTGCAGTGCACGACATTAAGGTTATCGAAGGCAATCAAGGTTTATTCATTGCTATGCCTAGTCGTAAGACTCCAGAGGGGAACTTTAAGGACATCGTTCACCCTCTCAACACTGAGACCAGAGAGACAATCTCCAAGATGATTCTCGAGGAGTATGAAAAGGCTTTGGCAGAGGCACCGAAAGAGTAATGCCTAGTAAAATCCCCCATTCGGGGATTTTTTTAATAAATGGATATTAAATGTTATAAAATTATATTAGGAGGAAAAAATGCGTAAAAAATATGAGATAAAAAAGGAAAAAACTTGTCACATTGATTTCGTAGTAGCACCCGAAAATGTGCCTGTGACCGAAGATGACAAAATTAGAGTAACAATTCATAAAAAGTCATCAGTGAAAGTAGAGGAAAGTGGGATTTCGAGCGAGCGGGCGGATGAACTAAGGGAAATACTAGAGGAACAAAGAGAATTTATGCAACAAAAGGTCACTTCGCTTGATGAAAAAGTCATTGCATTAAGAAAAATAGTCCCAGATTCGCAGCGCTCAACTACGAGTAACAGGCGCCAAGAACATGAATTTATGGAGCATTGAGAACTGTGTAGATGTGGCGTTTTCAAGCAACACACAAACAATAACTAAAAATCATAAAATTTGGTAAAAATTATAGTAAAAATTGCAGCAATTGTACAAAAGAGGGGAGTATGAGCGGCTTTTTGGGACATTTCAAAACGGTTACAAAGCACCGTTTTATCGTGTTTAAACTTTGTGCAAAATGTGGGCTCGTTTGGCGTGGTCTTGTGCACGATTTGTCTAAATTTTCGCCTACTGAGTTTTGGGAGGGGGTGCGCTACTTCGATGGTACGCGTTCTCCGATTACGAAGTGTCGGGAGCAAAACGGTTATTCGCGCGCTTGGCTACATCACAAGGGGCGAAATAAACACCATTGGGAGTACTGGTTTGATGCTGAGAACGATGTGCAAATGAATATTCCGTATAAATATGCCATTGAGAGTATTTGTGATAGGATTGCCGCTTCAAAGACTTACAAAGGTAAAAATTTTAGTACAAAATATGTATATGATTATTGGATAAAAACGCCCAAGGATACATTAAATCAAAATATGCTTAATTTTTTCGAAAAGGTTTTTGCTGATTTGCGCGATTATGGCGAAAAGTATGTTTTAAATAAAAAATATCTAAAAGCCACATATCAACAATTTGTTGAAAACGCGCCAACAAAAAGTACTGGAAGTTATTAAAAGTAAGTTTTTAATAATTTTACATAAAAACAAAGAAAAAAATTTTAATTCAAGGGTAAAAGTATGAAAATAATTTATTGTCACCATGCAAATAGAGATACAAAGGGCGGAATGAATGAAAATAACGGGCTAACTCATCTAGGTAAGCGTGATGCTCGTTTTACTGCAAAATTGTTTCATGCCGCCGCCCAAAAAGAGAAATTTACGGCGATTTATACTGCGGATAATTTTCGTTGCCGTTTAACCGCAAAAATGATAAATAAATACTTAAATTTGCCTATAATTATAGATAATAGGCTAAATGAACAAGATTACAAAAATAATGAAAGTTGGTTAGAAACACAGGCGCGTACGCGGGCTTGTTTAACGGATATAATCGCGGGGGCGGGGAATGATGATGCCGTTATTTGTGTAACAAGCGGGCTAAATGTTGCCGCTTTTATACAATTAGCATTTGATTTAGAAATAACCGAAAATGCCGCGCGTATAGGCGTACCCGCTTGCTGTCCGCTTATATTTAATTTTGATAAAAACACAAAGAAGTCATAATTCTTTAATATTGCACTTGTTTAAGCACATCACAGGTGCTTTTTTCATATACACTTTTATGCAAAATTTGAGTGTGTATTTTTACGGAATTGGCGGGGTGAGTATGAGCGCCCTCGCTAAACTTTGTGTTAGGTTGGGGGCAAGAGTTTGTGGTAGTGATGACCTCGATAGTGCGGTTTTAACAGAGTTGAATACCCTCGGCATAAAAACGAGCATTGGGGTAGATTATGTAGCGCTAGACAAGTGCGACACCTTTGTCTATACCATTGCCGTAGGCGCGCAAAATGAGGTAGTCGAGTATGCAAAAAGTAATGGTAAAAGAGTCTACGAGCGCGCGGAGTTTTTGGGCGAGATTTCTAGGCGCTACGAGCGCGTAATAGCGGTTTCGGGGACTCACGGAAAAACCACCACTACCGCGATGTTGGGTAAAATTTTTGAGGCGGCAGGACTTGACCCGACTGTGCATTTAGGGGGCGATGCGCTTGATTTTGGAGGAAATTTGCGCATAGGCGATAAAAAATATTTTATCACGGAAGCGTGCGAATTCAATCGCAGTATGCTCGCACTTAACCCAGATTGTACCGTGATTACAAATATCGAGCGCGACCATATGGATACCTATACAGATTTAGCGGATATAGAGGAGGCATTCTATCAGTTTGCCGAAAGTACCAAAAATGTGGTAATTATAAATGGCGATAAAATACCCAAAAAACCGCTAAAAAATAATGCAAAATTAATCACTTTTGGGCGCAAGAATACAAACGATTATTACTACAAAAATATTTCGCAGAGGGGTGGAAAGTTCGCTTTTGATTGTTATTACAATGGGCAAAAATTAGGGAATATTAAACTAAATATTTTGGGCGAACATAATATAGAAAACGCGCTTGCCTGTGTGGCAATTGCGAGATTTTTAAACATTAGTTTTTGCGACATAGTGGCTGGAATTTGCGGGTATAGTGGCGTAAATAGGCGGCTTACCCTCATAAATTGCGATAATGGTATTGCACATTATCACGATTACGCTCATCACCCAACAGAGATTCGTGCGATCCTAAACACTCTAAAATTATTAAATAAAAATCGAATTATCGCAATTTTTCAACCCCATACTTATTCACGCACAAAGGCGCTTTTATGTGAGTTTACGGAGTGCTTTTACAATGCTGATATTTTGTATCTATTGCCCACATACGCTGCGCGTGAAAATTTTATTTTGGGCGGGGACAGTCTCGATATTTTTTACGGCATAAATGGCAAGCAAAATTGTGCGTATTTTTCGAGTTTTGAGGGACTGAAATTTGAATTAGATAAGGTTTTAAAAAAGGGCGATTTGGTCGTATGGCTAGGGGCTGGTGATATAGATAAGATTGCACAAAAATATCTTGATTCTTTAAAATCGCCGCGCGCTTAATTTGGTACTGCTTGCTTTGCGCGAAATTTTAAAAAAATACACTGTAAGCCATCTTGAAATGTATTACAGTGTCTAGTAATTGCCACGAATATTTAAAAACAACGGTCAGCGCTCGCACTTTCGCGTTCATCAAAGTCAAGCGTGTTTTCGATGCTCGGCTGGGTGTATGTTAGAATATCACGATTGTGCGGGTTTATTTTGGACTTAAATTTATCGATTTCGTGAATTAGGTGTAAATCTCGATAGAAGTTATCTACATATCTGCCATTTGTTTCTCGATAATACTGTCTACTACCGTAAATTATGTCCGCCGACAGCAAATGGTCGAATTTATGTCTAGCAGCGTAGTTTTGAGGCTCCTCTAGGCATAGAGTAGGCGCTACATTATTGTGAAAATATTCGATGACAATAGCGCGACCATTGGGCTTGTCTAGATTATATAAAATAAATTTTCTATCATTATTAAATACGGGGGAATAAAGGAAAATATCGAGCAAAATCGCGTGGATAAAGGGCTCCTTGTCTGAAAAATACAAATCGCGTGTGCTGGCTAAATTCTTGCCCAATACTTCCGCTGATTGTGGTGAAAAACGGTCTGTTTTTGCGGTGGTGTCTACGGAGGCTATAAACTTC
>CASEHF010000013.1:49061-58685 GCA_949287685.1 uncultured Christensenella sp.
ATCGTACTTGTCGATGTAGTACTTTAAATGGCGGTCGCGGAGGCTAGAGTAACTACCTCGCTCCAGCCCCTCGAGGAAATCAGCTTGCGCTCGCGCAAAACGCGCCTCTACACTATAAGTAAACGCCATTGTCCACCTCTCGTGTTTAATTAATTTAAGTATAGCAGAAATAGCGATTTTGTCAACATACATTGTAAAATTTATATATAAATTTGTACATTGTTTGAGGCGCGTTGGGGTAAAAACACAATATTTTTATAAAATTGCGAAAAAACTATTGATTTTTTTGTAAAAATGTAATATAATCAATCTACTATTAATTCAAATGAGGTGCTAAAATTATGAAAAACATACATCCAAACTATCACGAAGTTAAGGTTGAATGTGCTTGCGGTAACAGTTTTACTACTCACTCAACATACAAAGATGATGTGATGAAAGTCGACATTTGCGACAAGTGCCACCCATTCTACACAGGTAATCAAAAGATTGTAGATGCTGCTGGTCGTGTTGAGAAATTTAACAGAAAGTTCAATAGAGAGAACGGCAACGCCGCAACCAAGACTGAGGATAAAAAGGCGGCTTAAGTTCTAGCCTTAACAGAAATAGGTGTCAAAAATCGACTCCTATTTTTTGATTAAAAAAGGGATATTATGACTATAAAAGATTTCTTTACAGCGAACAATCGCGATTTGGACACTGCTATGGCGCGTGATTTTGCGTGGCTAATCGTGGAGCGGACAAAGGTCGAGCCGATTGAGTGGGGGGTGCGCACCGTTACTACAAAGGAGCAGGCCGCCCTAAAGCGCGATTTAAAGCGGCTAAAGTCTGGCGAACCGCTAGGGCTAGTGCTTGGGTATGTGCCGTTTGTTAATTGCGAAATAAAGGTGACACCAGATGTGCTAATTCCTAGGAGCGAAACCGAGCAGTTAACCGATATGATTATAAACGAGTATGAGGGGGTGCCGACCCGCGTACTCGATTTATGCACGGGTAGTGGTTGTATCGCGGTGGCGTTGGCTAAGAATCTCGATGCATTTGTTTTGGCAACGGACATAAGCGAAAAGGCGGTTAGTGTGGCTCGGCAGAATGCGTTAGCGAATTTTGCGAGTGTGGACTTTGTGGTCGGTGATTTGTTTGAAAAGGTCGAGGGGAAATTTGATATTATTGTCTCAAATCCGCCGTATCTTAATAGCGAGGAAATGGAGACCTTGCCTAAAAGTGTCAAGGATTACGAGCCAAATTTAGCGCTTTTTGGGGGCGAGGATGGTCTAGACTTTTACCGCAGAATCGCTAGCGAAGTGGGCGAGTATCTTAACCCGGGTGGTGTGATTTATCTCGAAGTCGGTGATTTTCAGGCGGAAAAAGTAGCGGAAATTTTTAGTGATTTTGACTGTCAAATTGTGAGCGATTACTACGGTTTTGACAGATTTTTGATTGCGAGGAGTACAAAATGATTGAAAAACTAGAACCATTTGTAAAAAGGTACGAAAGTTTGGGCGAGCAGTTGTGTGATGCTAGCGTTATTTCCGATATGGATAAGTATAAAAAGATTGCAAAGGAGCACGCGAGCCTAGAGGAGTACGCGGCGCTTTATCGCCGTTATTCTGCGGCTGAAAAAACGCTTCGAGATGCCGAAAGTATAATCGAGGAGAATGTTGACCCAGAGTTAACCGAAATGGCAAGGGCAGAGGCTCAGGAAGTGAGCGCGGAACTTGAAAAAATCGAGGAGGAGGCGCGCATTCTGCTCTTGCCTCGCGACAAAAATGACAACAACAATGTTTATATCGAAGTGCGCCCAGCAGCGGGAGGTGATGAGGCTTCGTTGTTTGCGGCGGAATTGTTCAAAATGTACCAAAAGTATGCCGAGCGCCAAGGCTGGAGGGCGGAAATTATTGAGTATAGCGATACCGAAGTCGGTGGGCTAAAAGAAGGCGTTATGCGTATCGAGGGTGCGGGGGTTTACCGTAGATTGAAATGGGAAAGCGGTGTGCACAGAGTACAGCGCGTGCCTGAAACTGAGTCGCAGGGGCGCGTGCATACGAGTACTGTGACCGTTGCGGTGTTGCCCGAGGTCGAGGAGACCGATGTCGAAATAAATGATAAAGACTTGCGAATTGACACTTATCGCTCGGGTGGTCACGGCGGGCAGGGGGTTAACACTACCGACTCCGCTATTCGTATAACTCACTTGCCAACGGGGTTGGTAGTGACTTGTCAAGATGAGCGTAGCCAAATTAAAAATAAAGAGCGCGCTATGAATATTTTGCGTGCCAAACTCGAGGATATGGCGCAGCAAAAGGCAATTAGCGAAAATGCGCAGCAGCGTAAGAGCCAAGTGGGTACAGGTGACCGCAGTGAGCGAATTAGGACATACAATTTCCCACAAGGTCGCGTTACTGACCACCGAATTGGACTGAGTCTACACTCGATTAATAACTTTATGCAGGGCGATATCGATGAAATGCTCGATGCACTCCACCAAGAGGAAATTAGACTAAAACTTGAAAATGCTTAAACTAATTATTTAAATAAATTTGAAATGGTGCAAGAAATTTCTTGCACTTTTTGTTTTTTAAATTTGTGATAAAGTGATTAAATTTTGCAGTATAGTGATAAAATAATGCAACATAGTTGTAAATAATTGAATTTTCACCACTTTTTTGTGATTTTCATATATTGATATGATGCCAACATTTACAAAGGAGTGTATATGTTTTTTAATTGTAATGATAATGATTGCGAAAGAAAAAATTGTTGCCCCGCGTGCAACGATATTCCTATCATTTCGGGTAGTCAGGGACCTCGTGGGCTGGATGGAGCGACAGGACCTACGGGACCTACAGGGCCAACGGGTCCCACGGGGCCAACTGGCGCCTCAGGACCGACTACGGTAATTGTAGGGACTACGCGTACAAGTACGGCAGGTGCAGATGCATCTGTCACAAATGTGGGTACCGCAGGGAACTTAGTTTTGGACTTCACTATTCCTAGGGGGTCGACAGGACCAACGGGCGAGACTGGCGCAACTGGTGCGACAGGCCCAACTGGGGCGATGGGAGAAACAGGTCCCACAGGTCCGACTGGTCCAACAGGACCGACAGGTCCATCGGGTACGGGAGCAACAGGACCTACCGGACCCACGGGGCCTACTGGAGAAACGGGGCCAACTGGTGAGACTGGGGTAACGGGACCGACTGGAGCATCTATTACTGGTCCTACTGGTGAGACAGGTCCGACTGGTCCCACTGGTCCTACAGGACCATCGGGTACGGGGGCAACAGGTCCAACGGGACCAACCGGTCCAACGGGCGAGACTGGTCCTACTGGTGAGACTGGACCAACAGGTGAAACAGGGGCCACAGGTGCCTCCATTACTGGTCCTACTGGTGAGACAGGTCCGACAGGACCCACGGGACCTACAGGTCCATCGGGTACGGGGGCAACAGGTCCCACAGGACCCACAGGACCCACAGGCGAGACTGGTCCAACTGGAGAAACAGGACCAACGGGTGAGACCGGCGCAACAGGGCCCACGGGCGAAACAGGACCTACAGGTGAGACCGGTCCTACAGGGGAAACGGGGCCAACTGGTGAGACAGGACCAACTGGAGAAACTGGTGCAACGGGACCTACGGGACCAACAGGGCCTACCGGACCCACGGGACCGACAGGACCAACTGGCGGCCCCACAACACTTTCTGTTGGTAATGTTAGTACTGTAGAACCGAATGAAAATGCAGTCGTTACCGATACTGGTACGGGCGATAATCATATTTTAAATTTCTATATTCCACGCGGAGCAACGGGGGCTAATGGCGAGGTGGGACCTACGGGGGCGACTGGTGAGTCAGCGATAACTACAGCCGCTTATTTTAGAGCAAACGATGCCGTACGCAGCACTCAGCCTGTGTTTAGTTTGGAGACAGAGTATCCCGAAAATCAAAACAGCATTGTTCTTGATGCGCAAAACAATGCGGTAAATCTCGAGCCCGGCATTTATTTGATTAGTTATGGCGCAAACGCAACATCTAGTAGCGCGACAGTGCCCGAAATCGCATTGTATACGGATAACACACCAATGCAAAATACAGCAAAACTCGGCATAGCAAACAGCACTGGTAGTATGATAGGGGAGCATTTGTTTAAAATCGATGCGCCCGCAAGCCTGCAAATGGTGACAACAATGGATAATGATGTGGTTTATAACAATGGCTATATGATTTTGAAAAAAATAGCGTAATAATTCTAAATTTATAAACAAAAGGGGACTTAATTTTGGTTTTAACCAAAGTCAAGTTCCCTTTATTTATTTGCAACCAGATTCTTACTACCGCTGGTGTATATATCATCGATTTTTTCTAAGTCTAGTAAATAAGAAAATTTGCGTTGAGTGCTTTTTTTAATTATTTCTTTATATTGATTTATATAATTAATAAGGCTTGAGCGGCTGATTACTTCATCTGTAATTATAATAATATCTTTAACGGTCAATCCTAGTCCATCGCTAAATAAAGATGCTTGCAATAATATAAATAAAAAAGTATTTTTTGTGCCACTAGATATCGTGTCTAATATTTCTTTATAGTATTCTAAACGCTCTTCTTTTTTCTTTAAATTATCGATAATATTTTCCATTGCGGCTAACACAATTTCTAAAAATCCAGTAACAAAGCCTGTCAAGTCACCGCGATTATGTTTTTTATTTGTTTCTTTAAATAGTTTATCGTATTTTTGTTTATTCATTTTAATAGTAAATGATAAACAATAACCAACTAAAGTATCTATTTTATTTGAAAGCAAATAACTACTAATGAATCTATTAATCCTACCATTTCCATCGTAGAAAGGATGAATATAACCGAACAAATAGTGTACCATTGCCACAATTATCAAAGGGTTGATTGATTCGTTTTTAATGATATTTAATGTTTTATTTAAGGTTTCAATTATTAAATTTTCAGGGAAAAGTCCTATGTGGATAATTTCTTTTTTTTCATCATAAATATAAACGGCATCTTTTCTAAAAATTTTTCCATCAGGTTTATTTTTTTCATCGGATTCTACAATTTCGGGTAGAACTATTTCATCATAAAGTTTTCGAATATCCTCGCAGCTATCCAGTTCTATGTTTTCTTGTGATTTTAGCTTTTCATATTTTTTAACCAAGTTAAATAAACGCTTGTTTTTATCGTTTTGCTTTGTTGATTCTATAATATCTTGAATTTCTCGTTTTGTACTGCGCACCCCTTCTATCTCATTTGTTAATTTAATTTCATCGATAAGTAAAGTTTGAGAGAATTGGTCAAGTGCAATGTTGGGTAAAGCGATTTTTATATCATATAGAGTTTTCTCTGCTGCTTTAATATTATATATAATTTCAAGAATTTGAGGTGTTAAAACACAAAACATAGAATAACCCTGTTTCGTATTTATATTTGTAATTATAGTGCTTGGGCTGTTTATATATGTCTGATACACTCTTTCGTATTCAGTTTTGTTTACGCTTTTGTCTGAATAATAAACTTTTTCTAAATTTTTGTAATCCATTTTTCACTCCTTTTTATATATTATATACAAAAAATTTAAAAAAGTAAACCCAAAAACACAACAAAAATTGGTATTTTTTGTTCAAAATATGAGTTTTAAGGCATTAAGCAACCAAAAATTGCTGTTTTTTGGTTGCTTTATTGCGTTCAAAGGGTGTTTTTGTGCAAAACTATATCTGAATTGTAAACAAAGTAGACAAATAGTTTATTTTTATATAATACACAAAAAGCCCGTATTTAACGGGCTTTTCTAAATACTACAATGCCTGCAACTCCGTTTACAAAGATATAAAATATATCGCCAAAGTTCAAGCACTTTCGTTCTTGGCTCCCCAAGCAGGACTTGAAAGGACAAATTTTGTCTGTCCTGCGAATGCAAGTTTGTAAGAGGGACGCTTGCGTACCTAGGACAAACGCTGCATCATCACACGAAGTGTGATACAAGGGCGCAGGTTCGCACGCGGGGCGTGCTTGCGCAAAGCGCAAAAAGTCCTGCAGGGGACAAAAAAAGCACTGCAAAAGCAGTACCGCTGGCTCACCAAGCAGGACAATACACTATATAACAAGCCATTAATCCTGCGACAACGAGCAAGAGAAGTAGAATGCTTGCATTCGAAAGATTTGCGAAGTTGAATGGCGCGAAGCGACATACCTAGCAGGTTCAAGTTTTTTGGTAACAAAAAACCGCGCAAATTGCGCGGCTGCTTGGCTCCCCAAGCAGGACTTGAACCTGCGACCTGCCGGTTAACAGCCGGACGCTCTACCTGCTGAGCTATTGGGGAATAAGTGTTATCTTGGAATATTATAAGGAATTTAAAGATATTTTTAAGAATTAAAGGAAGATTGTATGTTTTCCAAGATAAGAACATAGCCATTTTAGCAAAAAAATATAGTTCTGTCAATAATTTTTATTAAATTTTTATAGAAAAGTATAAAAAATTGTGAAAAACATTAAAAAACTATAGCAAAGTATAGAAAATTCTAATTTAGTTGTCTTTTATCTCTTGCTTTTTTCATCCTTTTCCAAAGCCTCTAGAAAGTCCGCCATTTCGAGAAAGATGCCGCTGAATTTTGGTTTATCATTTTGCAAAAACAACTCGCACACATCGGTATAGCCCAGTTTGTTTAGTTCTTGAATTTTTGGGAAATTTTTGACACTTTGACTAACTTTTTCGATATTGAAGTTTGATTCGTAAAGGCGTGCTTGCAAGTCTGCCTCAAATTTATCGCATTGGCGGGCAAATTGAGCCTCTAGGGTAATATTGTCCTCAAATTCTTGAATTAACTCTAAGAAATGCGAAGTGTTCTCAAAATCTTTAAAAACCTCTAGTACCGCTTGATGTCCATCTTGCGCCATTGTGGCTGTTTTTATATCAATAGGGGTGAGGTCGCCGATTATTATCTCCTCTGTTTCGTGGAGCATTAGCATAGTGATTACTTTGTTAATATCTAGATTTTGTGGTTTTACGGAGCTAAAGATACCCACTGCTAGCATACAAGTGCCGAAAATGTGGTCCGCGACACTCTCAACACGCTCGTTTTCCAAGCGCCAAGTGACCCAGCCCTGTCTCAAAGTGGTTTTTAGTTTGGTGGCTAACTTGTGAAATTCCAATATTTTTATAAACTGCTCATATTCCATTTTATCACCTTGTTTTTTCTCAATTATTACAATTTTTTAAAATTTTGTCAATAGATAAAATACTCTACGAAAAATTTTTTGAAATAGCCCGAGTTTATGCCGTATTTATTTGCTTTTTTTGTCGAATTTTATTAAAATTATTAAAGATTAATTTTTTAAATTAATTTTTTTAAAAAGTTTGCTTTACCTAACATAAAAATCATCATATTTCGACAAAATAAATCTAATAAAAATAGGGGAAAAAATATGACAAAAATTCGTAGAGTTTTATGCAGTTTGTTACTTGTGTTTGGGTGTACATTAGGGCTGCTCGCTGGCTGTGGCGACCCGCTAGCGAATGTGCGCATAACACTTGCGGGCGCTGGTGTCGTAGAGCAGGATGGCGTGTATTATGTCAACCTCGTGCAGGATGAGAGCCTAAATACTCCTACTACGCCCGATGATGGCGAGACTACAGATGATGATACTATAGAGGGAGAGAATGGGGAAGATGTAGATGCTCCTCTTGAGGTTGTGGATACGAATACCGCCACCATTACCGCAATAGTCGAGGGAGTATCTGGCGATATTCAAGATTCTGTCGTGTGGAACTACGATAGTAAGTTTTTGGCTATTACCTTCCTAAACGAAAAGCGTACCGAGGCGACAATCTCTGGGTTAAACCCTACGACCGCTGGTACTGTAGTGACAATCTCGAGCGTGGAGAGCGAGGATATTTTTGCCAAGTTAGTCGTAAACATCGCGGTAAAGCCCCAGAGCGCTACGCTATCTAACAATATGGAAAACTTCGGTATCCCTGTAGGACAGTCGTATGTGTTAGAGCCAAACAAGTTGTTTACATTTTCCCCAAGCAATGCTACAGTCCCAGATTACACTTTTGAGATTGGTGGCGAGACCGTGTATTCTAATCAAGAGTTTACCATACTAAACCGCCCCGAAAGTGGAGTTGTGGACATTTTGGCATATCCTACAAACCGTGAGGACTTTACAGATGCGCAATTTGAGGCACTGACTGTACGCATTCCAAATGTCCGTATTTACACAGCACTCACAGAGGAAAACACTTTCTTGAGTCAATACGGGTCCTCGACCGCAACTACCGAGATAGAGCTGGTCGAAAACACGAATGGCAACAATGTGACCCTATATCTAAACACTCCAAATGCTGAGGATGTCGAAATTTCCGTGCGTGACCCTAACGGCATAATTGACAAAAATGTGTGGGTAAGTATAAATAATTCAGCGAGAACGGTCTCATTTACGGGACTCAGTCCGCTAGATGACTGGACTGAAATTTACTTTGATATAAAGGTGAGTGGGGTAGATGATGCGCGCACTATTACAAAGGCGATGCCTGTGCGTGTCGTGGATATGCCCGAAAATATAATCATAAACAACAATAGTCAAAACACCTCATACCTACTTAATGTATTTGATAAGTACGCTGAGGATGGAGTGACCTCGGGTACTCCGCTAAATATAACACTGTCCCCCCAAAGCAATGTATATAACAATGTCCGTTTGCAGGTCGATTTACTCGAGACCCAAGACCCTACTTTGGTGCAAAACCTAACGATTAATGGTGAGCCATTTACGGATAACTTTATGACAGTGTCGGGTACGACCCTATATTTACGCAGTACTGGTGGATACGGAGATATTGTCTTAAATGTCATTGCTGCTGATACTGAAGCACTGGGGGCGGATGTTGTCACTCGCAAATTAGTAATCCGTATGCAGCAGGGCGTTACAAATATTTCGGTAAACAGCCGTTACTTTGATACGGTTACCAATAATATAATTTTACAGAAAGATGCGTATCTAGCGCAGAGTTCGTTCCAGTCAAAAGAAATTCCTTTTGAGATTATGCCAGTGACTGCCTCGTATGATACTGTGTCGGTTAGCAGTTCGGACCCGAGTGTCGTGACTGTTACTCGCGATGAGAATGATTCGAGTTTGCTACTTCTATCTGCGGTGAGCGCAGGGACAGCGACTATTACATTAGCGGCAGACAGTGGGGTAAGGTATACATTTAATGTGCAAGTCGTTATGCGCTTTAACGATATGACAATAAACTTAAACAGTAGTATTGGCGGAGTGCTATTAGGTCCAAACGAGACAGAGGATGTCGAAATAGGTAATATCGAAACTACTACCCTAAAGTACGCGTTTATTGCATCAGCCTCGACTGTGCACCTTGATAGCACTTTGTATCCTAATAATGCGGGTGATGTGATTCAAAGTATTTCGATTACTTCCTCAAATGATGGTGTTGCGTATGCGACAGTGCTGGGGTATACCGATATACTGCTGGAGACACATCAAAATGGTACGGCGGATTTTGTGCTGACTGTTGAATACTATAGGCTAGCGACAGTAGGACAGGGGTATGGAATTAATCTCGAACTTGCGACTATGACCCTTGAGTTTACTATA